>CAYRYO010000025.1:0-10901 GCA_964428475.1 uncultured Tissierellaceae bacterium | reverse complement strand
TTTATATTTGTTTAAGGGCTAGATGGTTAGGGTAAAACAATCTTAGACTATAAATATAATTGTACTTTATTAATAAAATTTTAATATAGATATAAATAGAGAATGAATTAATAAATTTAAAAAGATAGGGGAGATTCAATTGAAAATCAATCAAATTATGAAATCGCCAGTGATCTTATCAAGACCTAAGGAAAGTATCGGAGATGTATTAGATACCATGAAAAATGAAAATATACATGGTCTTCCTGTTGCAGATGATAATGGCAAGTTACTTGGTATAGTAGTTAAGGCTGATATATATAGATTTTTAATGGACCCGGGACA
The DNA here is from genome assembly GCA_964428475.1 of uncultured Tissierellaceae bacterium. GTDB lineage: Bacteria > Bacillota > Clostridia > Tissierellales > Tissierellaceae > JARICQ01. The sequence goes on along the minus strand of CAYRYO010000025.1, from coordinate 10,577 downwards.
TTACAAAAGCTGCCCAGTAGAATGGGTAATGACAAAAGATGTCGTAACAGCACTGGAAGATGAAGATATTAAAACTGTAGCTAGAAGACTAAGGGATAATGATGTAATTGCTTTACCTGTTGTAGAAGGAGAGAATGTAGTTGGTATAGTTTCTATTGAAGACTTTATGGATTACTATATCAGCAGATAAAAATCTAAAAATGCAGTGTTAGTTATTTGACAAACAAGCAGCTAAAGAGTATACTTATAAGTGATAAAGAGTATTTATAAGGAGGCAATGTGAATGGCTAAAGAAGTATTTAAAAGTGTTTCAACATTATTAGAAGGAGTAACGGTTGAATGTGTTTCAAGAGATCACAAATTCATATTAGACGAGCCTGCAGAACTAGGCGGAGCGGATAAAGGAATGAATCCTTGTGAAGCATTGCTATCTGCACTAGGTGCATGCAAATGTATTGTTGCTGGAGCATTTGCCAAAGCACACAAGATAGATCTTCAGGAGTTAAATATCGAAGTAGAAGGAGATTTAGATCCAGATGGCTTCTTAGGAAAGAATCCAAAGGCTAAAGTTGGATTCACAGAAATAAGAACAAGTATAAATATAAAATCCAATTCTTCACAAGAAGATATTAAAAACTTTGTAGATTTTGTAAACAATACTTGTCCAGTTGCTGATACACTGGTAAATACAGCAAATTATATAACTGAATTTACTGTAGAAAAATAATATATATTTATTTTAAAATATAATATTTAAATGTAAGCTAGTTAGGACTTGAAGGCATAGTCTCGACTAGCTTTTTTCATATATAGCTTGAAATCTAAAAGGTATTTAGAAGATGTTCATAAGAAGAAATAAGGGGGAAATTATATCGTGCAAATTAAGATAGGTTTTTCAAGTGAAAGTGAAATAATATTGCCTATACACTATAATCATATTTTACAGGCCTTTATATACAATAATATTGATAAAAATCTAGCATGCTTTATGCATGATGAAGGTTATATGAGTAGTGGAAGGAAATTCAAACTATTTACCTTTTCTAATATATTGAAAAGAGGAATATTAAAGGATAAGAAATTTAATTTTAAGAAGGAAATTGACATTATAATCGCTTCACCTATTGAGGGCTTTTGTAAATCTATTGTAAATTCAATGTTCTTAAATAATAATTTGATTTTGGGGAAAAATAGTATCAAAGCTAGCAAAATAGAAATATTAGATAAAAGGATAGATTCAGAGCAAATAGAAATAGAAACAATATCTCCTATAACAGTATATAGCACAATATTAAAAGAAAACGGAAATAAATTTACCCATTATTATCGAGCAAGTGAAGGTGAATTTGAAAAGTTAATAGGAGAAAACTTAATAAAGAAATATAAGGCATTCTATGGTGAAAATTTAAGTATTGAAAATGATATACAAATAATAGCTAAGGGAAATATAAAACAAAGTATCATATATTATAAAAACTTTATAGTAAAGGGAGAAACAGGGATATTCACAGTAAAAGGAAATAAAAACTTGCTTCAAATAGGATTAGATGCAGGATTTGGAAGTAAAAATAGTCAGGGATTTGGTTGTGGGAGCCTATTAGCATATTAAATTTATATTTAAAATTGCAAATATAACTTATATTTGCTATAATAATAAATGAAGGGATTTTCATACTTAAGAGGAGTTAAGTTTACCTACAAGGAATTGAGACAAATTACTCATTATAAAGCTCTCCTTTTTGTATGATTTGTATTAAGTTTACCTATAAGGAATTGAGACTTTCCATTTTATATTCCACCCCTTTTTTTGTTAACACAAAAACAACTTTGCTTTTTAGCAAGGTTGTTTTTGTGTTTAAGTGCATATTTCAACAAATTTAATAAAAAATTGTAAAAGAATAAGGATATTTGTCATTTATGCCAAATATAAGATATAATGGATGTATGATTGGGGTGAATTAATATGGGCAAAAAGATAATAAGTTTTTTAGGAAGTGGCAATTATTCCAATGTAAAATATGGTTTCCAAGATAAGAAGGGCAATGACAATATAATTGAGACCAGATTTGTTCAAGAAGCAGTTCATAAATTAGTAGGAGAAGATGCAATTTTATACATAGGACTTACTGATATTAGTAGGAGGTTAAACTGGCAGAGCGGAAATAAATTGATAAGAAATTTTAAAACTTCAGAGGAAAAAGAGGTGTATATGGTAGGTCTTGAGGAAATTTTAGACAATAAAGATATACCATATAAAGAAATTGAATTAAAGAATGGTCAAAATGAAAGTGAAATATGGGATAACTTTGATAGTATTTTTGATGTATTGGAAGATGGAGATGAACTTTATATTGATATAACACATTCTTTTAGATCAATCCCTATTATTATGATGTCAATTGCAAGCTATGCGAAATTTATAAAAAATATATCAATAAAAGGCATATACTATGGTGCTTTTGATGCCCAAAATGGGGGTATAGCACCCATAATAGACTTGTCAATATATAATTCAATAACAGATTGGACCATAGGTGCTGAAAAATTTATTAGCACAGGAGATACTACTTCTCTTAACAATAGAGTATCTCAAACCATAAGAGAATATAAGAAAAAGATACGAAGAAGTGACGAAGAATCAGCATATTTAACTGATGTAAATGCATTACTAGAGAGTTTTTCAAAGAGCCTATATACAGCTAGAGGCATGAATATATCAAAAGATGGATTTGGGCTTAAAAAGGCACTTGAAGATGTAAGGGAAATAAATATAGATGAATTAAAGCCATTTAGAGAAATTCTAGATAAAATATATCAAAGAGTAAGTATGTACTCAGGAGATATACTAAAAGACATTCATTATACTGTAAAACTCTGTAGTGAATTAAACTTGGTTCAACAAGCTTACACATTGCTTAGAGAAAATATTGTAAGCTTTGTATGTATAGCAGCTAATATGGATATTGACGATGCTCCAAATAGGCTTGGAATAGAAAACGTGATAAACTGCAGTCGTAGTGACAAAGACTTTAAGGTTAGAGAAGAGTATTTAGATATAAAAGAAAAAGTAGACCCTTATGTTGATGAAAAACTAGCTAAACTATTTAATAAAATCGGGGAATATAGAAATGATTTAAATCACGGTGGATATAGGACTGGTCCTAGTAGTCCTGATAAATTTAAAAAGGAAATAAATAAATCCATAAGTGAATTTGAAGATATTGTAGATCTGGATAAATTAAAACTAAAGGATCCTTGTAGAAAAGATTGTCGAAAAGTTTTGAATACATCATTTGATAGTGCAAAACTTAAAAAATCAAGAAGTGATCAAAATAAGATTCTAGATTTAATTCAAAGCAAGGATAAAGATTTAATGGAATATATCAAGTTATTCACTGAAAAGCCAATAAATAAACAAATAGAAAATAATAAATACAATATAGGGATTTATACAATAGGATTTTCTCCATATACAACCATGTTAAGCCTAGCTGTATTGAGACCAGATGAGGAAATAGTATTGATATTTACAGGAGGCAGTTTGAAATACAAAGGAGTATTCAAAGAATACTTGGATATGATGGATATAAGAGCAAAATTAATATGTATAGAGACCAAGGGTGATAGTGATACAGCCGAAGTATTTAGAATAATATCAGAAGAAATCAAAAATTATCCCCTAAAGAATATAGCAGTGGATATAACAGGTGGCAAAAAGCCAACAGTGGCTTCTGCCTATTTAGCAGCTACATTTCATAGCAATATAGATATAATATATTTGGATTTTGAAGGATATAAAGACGATATAGCAGAGTATGGAACAGAATATTTAAGCATACTATTAAATCCAAATGATATATTTAATACAGTTGAAAGAAGGGCATTAGAAGAAATGTACCTATCAAATAACTTCAAAGGTGCTAGGAGATTATCCAAAGAAATAGAAAATAGGCTTAAAAGATCACAGAAGATTTTAACAGAATATAAGATAGACAATCAAATTGATGAAATACAAAAAATATACTATTTTTCTAAATTATATGAGCTTAGAAATGACTTTAACTATAGGGATATAAAGATTGAAGAAAAATATTTGAGCAAGGATGAGATCTATGGAATCCAAACAATAGCTAGATTTCTTGCGAAAATTGCAGAAATGCAGGAAGAGAAAAAAATTAATAATCAAAGAATATACAGAGAATTCCATACAAAAGATGAAATAATCTATATGGTTTTAGAAAGATACAATGGAGCATTGATGATGAAAGATGTTGATTTGCAGAGTTATATAATACGTCTTGTAAGCACAATAGAACTTGCAGGAATTATACTAACAAAGGGTGAAGAAGAAAAAACTATTGATAAAATAAATAAAATAGATGACAGAAAACTTAGAAACAAACTGCATGAACTTAGAATTTATAGAAATAGTCTAAATTTAAATCATGGATTTAATACTATATTTTCACCAGATAAAGGATTTGAAGATGCAGTATTAAAGTATATTAGTCTAGTATTTAACAAAAGTGAAGCTGAGCTTAAAGGTATTATTATAAACAAATTAAGATATAGAAATTACAATGAAATAAGTAATTAAGGGAGGCTTAAAATGGAATCATTGGTATTATGGGAAGTTTCTAGAAAACAAAATTATATCTTTGAAAGTAATACGCTAAAGGAAAATATAGGAGCATCTATAATAGTAGAAAAGGTAGTAGAAGAATTGCCTAGTAGCATAGATAGTAGTTACAGTGAAAATCTAGTATATAATGGTGGGGGTAGCAGTCTATATAGATTTGACACTGAGGAAGATTCAAAAGAGTTTATTAAATCTATAAGTGAGAATATACTCAGAAAGTATCCAGGAATAGAAATATTTATGATAAAAGTAAATTACGACAAGAAAAAAGATAAGATAATAGAAGTGATGGGAGAAGCATATAGAAGACTAGCTATAAAGAAAAACAGAAGACTGCATAGTGGACAACAAACTTCCTTTGGAATAGAAAAAAGATGTACATCTACAGGACTTGTTGCCGTTGAAAGTGAATTGAATTTTAATACAAATAAAAGCAAGGATATAAGTGAAGAAATAAAACTCAAATTAGAACATTCCAGACATAGAAGTGAAAAATTCAATAAATTAATACCACAGGGCAAGGAAACTACAGTTTTTAATGATCTAGTAAGGGGAGATAAGAACTACATAGCCGTAGTTCATATTGATGGAAATAAAATGGGCCAAAAGGTAGATAGTCTAAGAGAGATATTTAAAGACAAATATCAAGATGGAAACTACGAGATGGTCAATAGTCAATATATAAGTGCATTAAAAGCTTTTAGTAAAAAAATAAAAGAACTATATGAACAGTCTTTTATTGAAATGACAAAGGCAATTCAAGCAAACAAAGATAAACTTCTAGAAGATACAGCAATAGATGAAGGGAAGTTTCCAATTATCCCAATTATCGTAGCAGGTGATGATATTACATATGTCACCAATGGGAAAATAGGAATAGAAACTGCTAGGGTGTTTTTAGAGTATTTGAGTAAAAGCAAGATAGAAATATACGATGGACAAATGTATGATTTAAATGCCTGTGCAGGAATAGCTATAGTTAGGACAAGTTATCCTTTTGTTAGAGCATATGAACTTGCAGAAGATCTATGTGGCAATGCCAAAACTAGACTTAGAGATGAATATCCAGACGGTGATTATTCACTTTTGGATTGGCATGTAGAGCAAGGTGATTTGATAGGAAACATAAGTGAGATAAGACAAGAACAGTACAGAACTGTAATAGATAATAAAAACTTATCTATGAGGCCTCTATATCTCAACAATGGAAATGATGGCGAATGGAGAACTTATGATAATTTTATCCAGGCTTATGAGAATATAAATGAAAGCATGATAGCTAGAAATAAAATAAAAGAGCTTAGAGAAATACTCAGGAAAGGAGAAAAAGAAACAGAATTATTTTTGCAATCTAATAATATAACAGGTCTCCTTGGTAGCCTAAAAAACACAGTAGGAGAATATTGCTTTAATGGAAGTACCTGTATCTACTACGATGCAATAGAAGTATTGGACATGTATATAAGATTTAATGCAGAGGGGGAAGAAAATGAAAAACTATAAGATAACTATCAAATTACTCACAGAGACCGTATTTGGTAGTGGACATGCAGTTCCTGGCTCTGTAGACTTGGAAATTGTATACGATAAAGATGGATTCCCCTTTATGAAAGCAAAGACTTTTAAAGGAAACCTTAGAGAAGAAATGGAAAATGCAGTTAAAGTCTTAGGCAAAGATAATAAATTGATTAGAGATCTACTAGGAGATGAAAATCAAGGACAAGAAATATGGCAAAACCTTAAGTTTTCAGACTGCAGATTGAAAGAAAACATAAGAGAAATATTAAAATACGGAATAAATTCCAATGAAATCAAAGCATTTGAAATAAAAGAGGCATTGACTGCTAGCAGAAGATTTTCCAGCACTGAAAGCGATGGATCAGCAAGGAAGGGATCTCTAAGGCAAATACGAGTGATAAGAAGAGGACTGGAATTTGAGGTAGAGCTAAACTGTGAAAGAAGATTATCTGAAGAAGAATTGGAGCTATTGGCATTTAGTGTTAAATCGCTAAAACACATAGGTACAATGAGAGCTAGGGGCAAGGGTGAGATAGACTGTAGACTTTTAATACTTGAAGGCAATGAATATAATGATAAAACTGATTTTTATATCAATAGATTTGTAGAAGAGGTGAAAAAGCTTGATTAAATATTTACTATACGATGTAGAGGCATGTGAAAACCTAAAGTTTTCCAGCACAAGCAGTCAATTAAATTCAGAAGATACCATGGAATATATACCAGGTACAGCTATCCGCGGAGCATATATATATAAATACATACAAAATAAAAAAATCACAGATATAAATCAAGGAGAGCATAGGGAAAAACTTTTAAATGGAAAGATTAAATTTTTAAATGCCTATCCTAAATTCGGGGAGTACAGAAGCATACCTTTTCCCAATGCATATTTTGCACCAAAAGAGCAATTAAAAAGCTCTATGGGACAAATACCTTTGATCTTGGGATTAGATGTTAAATTAGATCCTGGATATGAAAAGGCAAGAGAATCTGAATTTGTAGGATATGATGAAGATAAATATTTCAAGTTAAGAATACCAAAAACCTCAAATCTTCATCTAAATAAAGCTGAGAAGATATTATTTAGATATGAATCCATACGAGCTGGACAAGTATTTGAGGGAATTATCAAAGTTGAAGATGATAAATATCTAGATGAGATAATAGAATTATTCCAAAATACCATAGTTTACCTAGGGGGATCCAAGGGAAGTGGATATGGGAAATGCAAACTTAAAAACCTTAGAGTAGTGGAATCAAATCCAGAATACAACAATTTAAAAGGGGATTTCCAACAAGATATTTATTTGATAGCCATGTCTGATATTATATTTAGGAATGAATTGGGCGAATATAAGACATTTGTAGATGGCAATTACATCTGTGAAAGATTGAACTTAAATGACGTAAAACTACTAGACAGTGCAATAGAAATCAAAAATGTTACAAACTTTAACAATAAGTGGAATTGTCATACACCTAATATCAAAGCTATTAAAGCAGGATCTGTATTTAAATATGAAATTAGCGGAGACGTGGATATGGATTTAGCTTTAGAATTCATGGATAGAGGAATAGGTGAGAGAAAGTTAGATGGCTTTGGAAGATTTATCATAGTGGATGGGCTAGGAGAAAAAACTCTAATTAGAAAAGAAAATACAGAAACTAGCAAAGAAAACACATCTACTTTACCTAAATTAAATAGAGATGAAGAAAGCCAATTAAAAGATATAATAAATAAGATTTACAGCAATAGATTGGAAGCAGATATAAGTAGTAAGATAATTGCTTTAGATGAGAAAATAGGAAATACTACCTGTATGAATAGGAGTCAATGGGGAAATCTAAAGGGCTTATTCGAGTCATTGATATATGAAAATCCAGATGAAGGAAAAGAAAAATATGATAGATATATAAAGCATATATTTCAAAAAAGAAGTGAATCGTACAAGCAGATTATCAAGCTTAGATATGAAAATGGGAGATTTATAGACTTTTTAAATCAATTTGTAAAAAACAGCACCGATATTGCTAGTTTAAATCAAGCTTCACATGTAAAACACATAGAAATTGGAGGACTAAAATCAGATATAAATAAAAATGATATATATAAATACAATATGAAAACCATATTAGAATTATTTAGATATCAAATTCGAAAGGGGGCTGAACATTGAAATATATTTCTGTAATTAAAGCTGAGATAGAAAGCATAGCGCCACTATATATATCTGGTGACGAAGGTATACTTTTAGATGATGAGACTGGAATGGCATATATTCCAGCAACGACAATCACAGGCGCCTTTAGGGCATATTTGGATTTCATAGAAAGGGATTCAGAAGAATTGTTTGGGGACGCTAGAGGAAATAGCATTAAAAGCAGTATATATATTAAGGATTCTTTTGCAAAAATCAAAGGATTTGAGGTCAGGACAGGAGTACAAACAAATTACAAGATGGGAAGTAGTCAAGCTGGATCTAAAGTTGAAAAATTGTATCTTAAAAAAGGTTTGATTTTTCAATTGGATTTTAAAATAGATAGTAAAAGTGAAAATGCTATAGAAAATAAGGGATTAATATATAAGTGCTTAAATGCCTTAGATGAAACACTAATAAGAATTGGTGGAAACAAGAGCAATGGACTTGGAATTTTCAAAGTAAAAAAAGTCCAAGAAATAGATTTTGATTTTAATAATAAAAGACAATGGATTGACTACATCAAAGATGATTACTCCAATATAGTAGATGTAAGTAAAAAGGTACTAGATAAGGGAGACTATACTGATTTTGTAAAATTTGAGATTAAAGGTAGTTTTACTACACCAGTATTAATTGGAAGCTCAGAAAACTATGATCCAAAAGACGTGGACAATAAAAACATAATGTCAGATGATGACTATATTATTCCAGGCAGTAGCTTTAAAGGAACTTTAAGATCTAGGATAGAAAGAATATCTAATTATCTCGGTGACATAGATATTTCAAGAGCTATGTTTGGAGATATAAAAACAGATGATGGACAAAAAAATGCATTGAGCAGAGTACTTGTAACCGAATCCATAATAGATACTAGTGACTTTGAAGATTCAGACTATAACAGGATAAATATAGATAGATTTACAGGGGGAGCCAGAAAGACTGGACTGATGAATGATTCTCCAGTCCAAGGTTCTATAGAATTTTCTATTATATATAAAAAGAGTGGTAATATAGAAGAAGACAAATATGCCATAGGTATAATAGCATTAGCCCTAAAAGATTTTGGAAGTGAAAATCTAAGCATAGGTGGAGATGCTAGTATTGGTAGAGGTCGATTTAAGGCAGAGAATATGACTATAATAGAAGAAAAAGTAAAAATAGAAATAAACTTTACAGAAAAAACTATATCTAATAAAGAATACTTAGATAAATATATAAAAACTGTAAAGACAATCAAGCAGGAGGTCAACCATGCAGAAGGGATATGATCTATATAAATTAAATAAAGAAACAATATTAGAAACTTTAAAATACCATATTGATGGTGAGTTTAGTATAGAAAAGATAGTAAATAAAGAAACTCTAAAGGAAATAGGATTTAAATATGGAATAGTATATAATTTCGACTGCGTTGAATCAGATGAAATTGAAAATATAAATTTAGATATAGATAACATTATTGAAGCCAGGATTTTCGATGAGAAAAGAGAAATAAGGATATTTAGAGATGATGATAATTGCTATGGAACAATATTTATTGAAAATGGAGATGCAAACTATATAGAAAAAACATCACTTTTATATCCAAGAGATAAAAAGAGACAGTATCCAGAAAAAATGACATCTAGAAGATATATAGATTATGACTATGACAGTCAAGCCTATATAAGATATACAAAACCTTCTAAATTAATTTTCAAGGGGGAGAAATAAGGTGAAGCCAATAAAAATAAACAATAAGCCACTGGGTAAATACAGCGTCTCTCCATACAATTTTATAAGCTTACCAGAGACAAGTGTAGTTAGATATAAAAACATAGATGAATTGCCAACCCACGATAATTTCACAGATAGTGATGGTAAGACATTGTTAAGAGGATATTTTGAATACACATTAAAAGCAAAAACACCAATTATTGTATCTGCAGAAAAAGATGAAGCAAATAATTTGAAGTTCTTTAAAAATACAGGAGGCAATTATGCAATACCTGCAAATACCATAAGAGGAATGGTCAGAACAAATTCTCAAATATTAAGCCATAGCAATATAAAAGATGAAATTGAAGATGTTAAATTTCTTTATAGGAATGTAGCAGGTAGCAATGTACTTAACAAGCAGTATAAAAAGGTACTGGGAATAGTAGGGTCTCCAGCTATAGCTAGGAATTTAAATGCTGGATACATGGTCAAGAGAGGCAATGAATACTTTATTAAAC
>CAYRYO010000024.1:2454-25744 GCA_964428475.1 uncultured Tissierellaceae bacterium | reverse complement strand
TTTGCTGGTACATAGTATACTTCAAGATCATCTCTTGTAGTTTTTCTATCTATAAGTGATGAATTGATAAATAGTTTCCCGTCTTTTACTACTGAATCTTCAAATTTATCCAATGAAGGTCCGTTCATTACTATAGCTGATGTTGACTCTACAACTACTGGAGAACCTACTTTTTCTGTAGCTATAACTACATTACAGTTTGCAGTTCCACCTCTCATCTCTGGTCCATATGATGGAAGCCAGGATACGTTTTTCCCTTCAGTCATACCTGAAAACGTTAATAGTTGTCCAAGTGCCATTACACCTTGTCCTCCAAAGCCTGCAATAACTATTCTCTCTTCCATTCTATTCAACCTCCTCAGGTGTTCTAAAGTTTCCTAATGGATAATATGGTATCATATTGTTTTCTAACCATTTCATAGCTTCAGGAGCTGTAAGACCCCAGTTAGTAGGACATGTAGATAGCACTTCTACTATTCCAAATCCTTTTCCTTCTATTTGAACTTCAAAACATTTCTTGATAGCTTTTTTTGCTTTTCTAATATTTGCTGGAGTATTAACTGCTACTCTTTCTACAAATACAGCTCCATCTATAGTAGCTAAAAGTTCACTCATTCTAATAGGCCTACCACTATGTTCTACAGTTCTCCCGCCTGGCGCTGTAGTAGCTTTTTGTCCTATAAGAGTAGTAGGTGCCATTTGGCCTCCTGTCATTCCATATATTGCATTATTTACAAATACTGTTGATATTTTCTCTCCTCTATGTGCAGCATGGACTATTTCAGCAGTTCCTATAGATGCTAAGTCTCCATCTCCTTGATAAGTAAATACGAAATTATCTGGTCTAACTCTTTTTATTCCTGTAGCTACTGCTGGTGCTCTACCATGAGCTGCTTCATGCATATCACAATTAAAATAATTGTATGCAAACACTGAACAGCCTACTGGAGCTATTCCTATAGCATTGTCTAATAATCCAAGTTCTTCCAATACTTCTCCTACTAGTCTGTGAATAATACCATGGGTACATCCTGGACAGTAGTGTGTTTCTACATCTGTCAATCCTTTAGTTCTTTCAAATACTACAGTCATTATATTTCACCCCCGTAGATTTTCTTTACTTCTGCTATTATTGCATCTGGTTCTGGAATCATTCCACCAGTTCTTCCATAGAATGACACTGGGAATTTCCCTTCTACTGCTATCTTAACATCATCTGTCATCTGTCCTGTATTCATTTCAACTGTAAGTATTCCCTTACAATTTGGATTTATCTTTTTAAATTCATCATATGGGTATGGCCAAAGTGTAATAGGTCTTATAAGTCCTACTTTCATTCCTTCTTTTTCCATCTTTGAAATTGCTGTTTTAGCTATTCTAGCTGTTGTACCGTATGCTGCTATTACTACATCTGCATCTTCGATATTATATGATTCTACTCTTATTTCATTTTCTATCATTTTTTGATATTTAGCTTGTAGCTTTATATTGTGTTGCTCAAGAATTTCTGGAGCAATATAAAGTGAATTTATTATATTTGGTTTTCTGTTCCCACCTGTGCCTGTAGTAGCCCAGTCTTTTTCAGGTAAATCTCTTTTCTTTGGAGTTTTAAATTCTACTGGTTCCATCATTTGACCTATCATTCCATCTCCAGCTATCATAACTGGGTTTCTATATTGGTCTGCTATATCAAATCCTTCTATCATTAAGTCTACTAGTTCTTGTACATTAGCTGGAGCAAATACTACCATTCTATAGTCTCCATTTCCCCCGCCTCTAGTAGATTGAAAATAATCTGTTTGAGAAGGTTGGATACTTCCAAGTCCTGGTCCACCTCTCATTATATTTACTATTACGCAAGGTAATTCTGCACCTGCTATATATGATATTCCCTCTTGCTTTAGTGATATTCCTGGGCTTGATGATGAAGTCATTACTCTAACTCCTGCACCTGCTGCTCCATATACCATATTTATTGCTGCTATTTCTGATTCGGCTTGAAGAAATACTCCTCCAACCTTGGGTAATTCCCTTGACATGTATTCTGGTAACTCTGATTGAGGCGTAATAGGATAGCCGAAAAAATACTTACAACCAGCTGCAATAGCTGCGGCACCTATAGCTTCATTCCCTTTCATAAGAACTTTTGCCATAATTATCCCTCCTTAAGGTTTTATTATAATCTCTCTACTGTAATAACTACATCTGGACATACAGTTGCACAATTTGTACAAGCTATACATTTTTCTGGTTCTACAACTGTGGCAGGATGATATCCTTTTTTGTTGATCTTAGTTGTATCCATTGCAAGAATATTTACGGGACAGACTGTTACACAAAGTTCGCATCCTTTACAAATATCTTGATTGAAAGTTACTCTACCTTTTGCCGCCATTTTATTCCCTCCTTTAATTGTTATAGCATCCATTCATCTCTCATCATTAAATTTATAGGAAATATTTTTCCCTTTAAGTTTTTTGGAAGATTTGGAGCTACATTTTCCAATACAGATATATATTTTAGCTCTATACCGGTCTTTTCTTCAACCTCTAAAGCTAATTTCTGACCCCTTAATACATCTTCTACGCTTGTGTCTTTTAGTAAATGGGTATTGTTGACTAGCCCCGTTACTTTGATTCTAGCTACATCTTGCATTTTTCCAATATATTCAATAACCTTGTCTACTGTTTGAGTTTCAGGTCTATTTGCATTTAGTACAAATAGACATTCATAATTACCTTCTGTAAAGTAATTCACATATCTACCTAATGCTCTCGATCCTACTGGATCTCCTCCTACATCAAGGATTGCATCATATGATTCATCCTGAAGTGGCGCATAGACTTCTCCTGAAATTGATGGGACTTCTATAGCTGGGGTATCTATTCCTCCACCTATCACTCTTATTCCCATAGCCTCTAATTCTTTCTTTTTTTCTCTGCTTCTAAAGTACATATTTACTATATCTAAATCTGCAATGGCAACTTTTCTTCCCATTTTTGCAAGTTTCATAGCGTAATTCACACTAAATTCAGATTTACCAGAACCATAGTGTCCTATAATAATTCTTATTCTCTTATCATTTAACATATTCACCATATCCTATTTATATACTTTTGCTGTCTCTTCTCCTCTAATTACCCTTAATCCACCTTCAGCTAAGGCTTGTAATTCATCTTCACCTGCATATACTATTACCTTGGATATAAAACTTACTCTTTTTTCTATCCAGGATACAAACTCTTTATCATATGCAATACCACCAGTAAGTATAATAGCATCTACTTTTCCATGAAGAACTGCTGCAAGTGCTCCTATTTCTTTTGCTACTTGATAAGCCATTGCACCATATATTAGCTCTGCATATTTGTCTCCATTTGCAATCTTTTCAGATACTTCTCTGCCATCATTTGTATCTAAATACGATACTAGTCCACCTTGCCCCTTTAACATTTTCTTTACTTCATCTAATGTGTATTTACCTGAAAAACAAAGCTTTACCATTTCACCTACTGGCAATGATCCCGCTCTTTCTGGAGAAAATGGACCTTCTCCATCTAATGCATTGTTTACATCTATTACACGGCCATTTTCATGAGCTCCTACAGACACTCCTCCACCTAAGTGAGCTACTATCAAATTTAAATCACTATATTCCTTATCTGTTTCAGCTGCATACCTTCTAGCTACTGCCTTTTGATTTAATGCATGAAGTATTGACTTTCTTTCAATGCCTTTAAGTCCTGAAACTCTTGCAATATCAATCATCTCATCTACAACTACAGGGTCTACTATAAAGGCATCCTTTCCTATTTCCTTGGCAATTTCATAGGCAAGTATTCCACCTAGATTTGATGCATGTTCACCATTATATCCTGATTTTAAATCTTCTAGCATCTTTTCATTTACATTGTAGGTGCCACCTTCTATAGGTTTTAAAAGACCTCCCCTCCCTACTACTCCATCTAAAGATGATATTTCTATATTGTTTTTTTCTAGAGTTTCTACTATTATGTTTTTTCTAAACTCGTACTGGTCATATATCTTTTCAAATGTACATATTTCTTCAGTTGAATGTCTAAGGGTTTCTTCAAACGCCATTGATTCATCATCATACACTGCTATCTTGGTAGATGTAGAACCTGGGTTAATAATTAACAATCTTATCAAATCAATACCTCCTAATTACTAGCTTTTAATACAGCTAGTGCAATTGAATTTAATTTGGCTTCTTCATTGTCTGCTCTTGAAGTAAGTACTATGGGAGCACTTGTTCCAACTATAAGGCCTGCTGATTTTGCATTTCCCAAAAATGTCAAGCTCTTATAAAGCATATTTCCTGACTCAATATTGGGTGCAATTAATATATCCGCATCACCAGCAACCTCGCTTTCTATGCCCTTTATTCTAGCAGATTCTTTAGATATTGCATTGTCTAATGCAAGTGGTCCATCTACTATACAGTCTTTTATTTCTCCACTTCTATTCATATCAGCTAATTCTTTTGCATCTACAGTAGCTAACATTTTCTTTGATACCTTTTCTTTAGCAGCAAGAACTGCTACTTTAGGAGTTTTTATATCAAGTGATCTTGCAAGACCTACAGCATTTTCTATTATTTCCTTTTTTTGTTTTAAATCTGGCGCTATATTCATAGCTGCATCAGTAACTATAAATACTTTGTGATAAGTAGCTACATCAAATACAGCAACATGAGATATTACCTTTTCAGTTCTAAGTCCTATTTCACCATCTAATACTTGCTTGAGTATTGTAGCCGTATCAACAAGTCCCTTCATAAGTATATCAGCTCGTTTGCTACTTACAAGTTCTGTAGCTGCTCTTGCGGCATTCACTTTGTCCTTTTCATCAATTACTTCTATGTTTTCAAGGCTAAAGTTAATATTTTTCGCTATATCTTGTATTTTTTCTTTATCACCTACAAGTATCGGTTCTACAATACCAAATTCTACTGCCACTTTTATTGCTTTAAGTACATCTTCATCTTCTGCTACCGCTACTGCTATTTTCTTTGGTCCTTTTTCCTTTGCCAATTCCAGTAAATCTTTAAATGACTTAGCCAACAATATTTACCTCCTCTTCATATACTTTAGATTTTTCTTGCCCTTGTAAAACTCTTAGTGCACCTTTGTTTAATGCGTCCATTTCATCTTCTCCAGGATATACTACTACTTCTCCTAGAAAACTTATCATATCTCTTATCTTTTCTACTAAATAATCTGAATGAGATAGACCTCCTGTAAGTATTACATTGTTAATATTTCCACACAGTACGGCACTATAGGATCCTATTTCCTTTCCTATTTGATATGCCATTGCATCATATATAAGTTTAGCGTAATTATCTCCATCTTGGATCATTTTTTCAACTTCCCTGCCATCTAAAGTCCCTAGATAAGAATAAAGACCGCCTTCACCTTGTATTTTAGTTTTCATATCTTTAATTGTGTATTCTCCTGAATAACACATATTAACTATATCTCCCACTGGAAGACCCCCAGTTCTATCTGGAGAAAATGGTCCCATTTCCTTGGCATTATTTACATCTATTATCTTTCCATTCTCTACTGCAGCTATAGATATTCCTCCACCTAAATGAGCAACTAATAAATTTAAATCTTCTATATTCTTTCCCATTTCTTCAGCTCTTCTATGAGCAACAGCCTTTATATTTAGTGCATGAAGAAGTGATTTTCTTTCTATAAGATTTAATCCAGATATTCTTGCCACATCAATCATTTCATCTACAGCTACGGGATCAACTATAAATGCAGGTAAATTATTGATTTCTGCTACACCCTTAGCTAGTAGCCCTCCAAGATTCGAAGCATGTTCTCCCTGTATTCCTACTTTTAAATCTTCTATCATACCTTCTGTTACATTGTATGTCCCTCCAGGCATAGAACGGAGCAGTCCTCCCCTTCCAACCACAGCACTAAGGCGATTGACTGCGATATCTTCATCTTTCAACCAGTTTTTTATAAGTTTTAGCCTATACTCATATTGATCAATTATGTTTTCATATTGATCAATCTCTTGTTTTTGGTGGTCTATTTTATATGATTTAATTTCTTCTTCCCCACTAAACAAAGATATCTTTGTAGATGTAGAGCCTGGATTAATAGCTAAAATATACTTTTCCATAACATCATCCTTTCTCTATTATTTTTAATATTATTGGCTGAGGATCTATCTCCTCTACCGTAATATCAGGAGGCGTATTAAAACTTATATATATTAGATTGTCACCTATAGATACCATATTTAAATCGGAATAAATCTCTAAATCTTCTTTTGTCAATTTTTCAATGATATCCTTATTTCCTTTTATAGTTATCTTGATATTTTGAGTTACCCCATCTATGTCTAGTTTTAAGTCTTCATCTAAATTTTTAAACTCTATTTCTTCCATTTCATAGTAAAATGTTTTTTGTGCTATTTCTTCAACATTTAAAGACACTGTTATCTTTTCATTTGGATTTAACAGCTTGACACCTTCAGGCAATTCAAGCTCTGTCTCTACTATTTTGTCTTCAATAAATAGATTTATATCTATCGGTTTTGTCTGTATGAATTTTAAATTCGAAATGCTTTCTCTTCCAACTAGGGTCACTGATAAAGGATTTATATCTATATCTGTTGACTCATAATTCTCTGGTAGTTCATTTATAGTTTGAATTTCAATAGGCACTGTAGTAGTTTTATATACAGGTATAGTAATATCAATTACACCTGGTTCATTTGTAATCCCCATAACATTATTGCCTTGGTCATCTACCATCTTTACAGGTACAGTTACATTTATATTTTCTTTTCTTCCTTCTAAGCTTACATCTGCTACTATCTCTGAAACTTCATTTACCCAAGTTCGAGGTCCCTTTAATAATACGGAAGGTGATTTTGTTTTAATCTCTCCAAGAACATAGTCAGGAGCCAATTTCCCAGAAGTTGTTATTGTAACTATTTTTTCCTTAGTTATTATTTTATCAAATGTGAATAGTATCTCTCTCGGTTCAAAATCTTGTATCTTAATATTGCTGAGTTGTTTTAGACCTGCATTTATGGGTACTTTTACTTTGCCTTCACCATATCCTGAAAGATCAACACTTGCTTTTATATCTTCAAAAGAAAAATTACCCATATCAAATTTTTCACCTTTTACGGTGACATTTATATTCTGTTCTTTGGGACTCATTATAACAAGTCCATTTTTTTCTAGTACTTCTTTATTCATAAATTCAACACTTATATTGTACTCCCTTTTAACATCTGGATTTACTTCACTCATCACATAACTCCAAAGTACTATGGATATGACAAAGGCGAATATCTTTAATGTAGTATCACTCTTGACTTTCTTCATCTTTTCGCCTCCATTTTGACATGAAAATTTGTGGTGAATCTTTTGGTTTATACATATCAGTGAGTATTTGTGTCAATGTCTTTGAATCTAAATGCCTCGCTATAGAACCATTTTCTGCAATAGATATAGCACCAGTTTCTTCAGATACTATTATAGATAAGCTATCAGATTTCTCTGAAATGCCTAAAGCAGCCCTATGCCTAGTGCCAAGTTCTTTGCTTACATTTGAATTTTCCGTAAGAGGTAAAAAGCAAGCTGCACCTTTTATAGTATCTTCCTTTATGATTACCGCACCGTCGTGTAATGGAGTGTTTGGTATAAATATATTTATAAGTAAATTGCTCGAAACTTTGCCATTTATCTTTGTTCCAGTGTCAACTACTTCATTTAGTCCAGTTTCTCTTTCCAAAACTATTAAAGCTCCAATTTTTTGTCTTGAAAGAGAAGCTGTAGCTTCAACTATTTCTTCTACTGTCTCGGAAAGGCTCTCCCCCTTTATTTCAAGAAATGACTTGGTGAAAAACCTCGACCTACCTATGTATTCTAAACCTCTTCTAAGTTCAGGCTGAAATACTATCAAAATAGCTAACACCCCTACTGTCATTGCATTTTCTAAAATCCAATTAATAGTGTAGAGCTCTAGCCAACCACTTAATTTAGCAAATACAAAAAGAGCTATGATTCCCTTGGTAAGCTGTTCAGCTCTAGTTTCCCTAATAAGAGTAAATAACTTATAAAAGACAGCTGCAACTATTATTATATCTATAATATCTTTAATTCTAATTGTCAGAAATAATCCTTTTAAAAATTGCAAGGGCTTACCACCTTTATCTTTTTATTTTCTAATTATATTATATATCATAGTCTATATTTACATTATACATCATATTCAAATGGATTTGTATCTATTATTTGTAAATTAGAAATTTAAATTTATTTAGACTCGTTCAAATATTCAACCATTTTACTCATAGTATCCCCTGATGACCTTTTCATTCTCTCTTTTACTTGCTGTCCAATTTTAATATCGACAACATCTTCTAACACATCCTCTATAGGTAGTATTTCATAAATTAGTTTTCCATCTTTTCTATATCTATGAAGCCAAGTTGGAATATATCTGATTTTACTTATCTTCGTCTTATTTGTAAGGCTACTCTTTTCTATTTCTAGATTTAGTATTATTCCGTCTTCAGTATATGAATTACCCATTGTTTCTTTTCTTTGATTTGAGAGAAAGTTTCCCATTGAATAAATTATAAATTTATCTTCACCATCTACATTTAATATCTCAGATTTTTGAATTACATGTGGATGGCTTCCAAATATTATATCTGCACCCCAATTTACCATCTTTTCTCCTAATTCTATTTGATATTCAGATGGTTCTCTTTGATATTCATTGCCCCAGTGTATATAAATTACTGTTAAATCTACATTTAGACTTTTAGATTTTTCTATATCATTTTTTATCTTTTCTTCATCTATTCTATTTATCATATAGGCCAGTTCCTCAGTAGACAAAGTAGAATCCATGCCATTTAATCCATATGTATAAGATAAAAATGCTAATTTTATTCCATCTATATCTTCTATTAAAATTGGTATTTCTTTTTCAATGTATGTACCTATATTTTTCATGCCATATTCTTCTATTACCTTTATTGTATTTATCAACCCAATTTTCCCTTGATCCAGACTATGATTGTTTGCTGTGGACAATATATCAAAACCTGCATTTTTTATACCTAAAACTGCCTCTTTAGGTGTATTGAATCTTGGAAATCCACTATATGAAATACCGCTACCAGCAGTTACTGTTTCAAAGTTTGCAATAGAGATATCAGCTTCATCTATATATTTTTTCACATGATTAAATACAGGCGAAAAGTCGTATGTCCCTGTATTAGAATCATAAGCATATTTAAACTGCGGAGAATGAAACATTATATCCCCAGTTGCAAGAAGATTTATAGTGCTTATTATCTCTTCTTCTGCTTGATCCTTTTCAACTATATTTTCATGTGTTTTATTTGGATCCTCAATAGATTGTTGATTTGTACTTGCTACTAATGTCTCATCACTGCCAGTACATCCTACAATCAATAATAAAATACCTATAAATAAAATAACAACAATGCTCTTCTTATTTTTCATATGTACCCCCTTATAGGCTTGTACCCATTTAACCCTTAACTTACAGATAGAAAACAATCTTACTATCTGTAAGTTAAAGGCTTAATTATATTTTATACCTTTCTTATCTTTTATACAAGTAGTTAGTGTGTATTATTGCCTTCTTCTTATATCTATGACTCTATTTCTAGAGTCATACATAAAACTTGCTAGTTTCCTTTGGTTTAATACCCACAAGAAAATACTATAAGGCACAAATAAAAGTGTTAATTGAGGCATTTCTGCCATTAATATAAAATCAAACATCCCATGCATGATTATTGGCATATAAAGTGATTTTCTCATATTTATCTTCTTTCTCTTTAAATCTGTGTCAAATTTGGCTAGTGAAAGATAATAACCCATAGTTATACCAAATACTGCATGGGCAGGTACAGAAAATATTCCCCTATATAATCCTATAAATGGATTGTTTGTATATCTAAAAGCAACATAAATTATATTTTCAACTGTTGCAAACCCCATAGTTACAAATACAGAGTATACAATTCCATCTAGTTTTTCATTGAAATACTTGCTTTTATAAGGATATTTTAGTACAGCTTTTCTTTTTACATACTCCTCAGTAAATCCAGCTACTATAAATGCATTAAAAAATGCTCCAAATATCCCTGGAAAAACATTAAATGCTATAAGTACTTCTTCTATTATAACTGCTGGTATGACTGTTAATGCTCCTAGAATATATGTAAAAAGAAGCACCTTAAGTGGCTCTTTATCTTTTCTGTCACTTAAATATATTCCTAGTAGTATTATTACTGCAGGAATTATCGCTATAATTATAAGTCTAAGCTTCAACAACACCATCTCCTAAGTCTTTTCTTTAGTTTGCCAAAAAACAAAAAAAATAAACCCAATGAATATGGCTTAAATATATTTATGTGCTTTTTAAGATTTAAAGCTAGATATATGATATATCTAGCTTTTCTTAACTAATATGCTATAAATAATTCTTTTTTAGCTTGACACAATGGGCATCTGTCTTCTTCACCAGTAAAAGTAATATAACCACATATTGGACATAGTTCTATTGCTTTTGCTTCTAGGTCTTTTCCAGCATCTACTGCGGTCTTAGCTTCTGTAAATCTATCTGCGTGAACTTGTTCTGCTTCTACTGCATATTTCATAGCTCTAACAGCTTCTTTTTCCTCTTGTTTTTCTGCTATAGCTATGTAGGCTGGATACATTTGAGTTACTTCATGCATTTCTCCATCAATTGCACCTTGTAAGTTTTCTGAAGTAGTTCCAAGTCCAAATCCTGCCCCTGATGTAACTGCAAAGTCACCACTCACATCTCTTAAGGCCTTAAAATGTAGTGTTGCATGTACTTGTTCTGCATCTGATGTACATAGGAAAAGTCTTGATACATTTTCAAAGCCATCTTTCTTTGCCTTTTCTGCCCAGATTCTATATCTCATATGTGCTTGACTTTCTCCACCAAATGCTGATCTTAATGCTTCTGCTGTCATTGCATTCATTTATATTCCCCCTCAAATTATTATAGGATTAGTTTATACCAGACAAGATATCTTGTCTAGTATAAACTTCCTTCAATATATATGCCCAAATTATTATAAGCTAATCAGGAATTTATATAAATAAACTCATATTTGAATCATCAGCAGCATCTAACATAGTGGCAACTCCACCTATGTCTACACCATCTAAAAGCTCTTCCTTTGAAACTCCCATTACATCCATTGACATTTGACATGCAACCATCTTAATTCCCGAATTTATCCCATCTTGTATAAGTTCTTCCAAAGAAGAAATATTTTTATCATTCATTACCTTTCTTATCATCTTAGGTCCGATGCCAGCCATATTCATTTTAGATAGCCCCAATTTCTTGCTATTCTTTGGCATCATCATCGAAAACATCTTTGACATAAAATCCTTCTTGCTTTCCACATAACTCTCTTTTTTTATCACATTTAATCCCCAAAATGTGAAAAACATACTTACTTCTTTTCCCATGGCCTTTGCGCCATTGGCTATTATAAATGATGCTATAGCCTTATCTAAGTCTCCACTAAATACTATGATGTTTTTATCATCTTTTACCTTACCTATACCTATGTTTTCTGCGATTTCCTTTTTATTACCCTTCTCTATTAAGGCCATAAACTTTTTATCCTGTTTTTCTGATTTAATCAATGTATTTCCAGTGTTTTTGCACCATGCCTTTATATCATTTGTAAATCCTGGATCTGAGGAGAGAACTTCAAGCAAGGCTCCATCGTCAAGTGTCTTTAATTTTTCATTTACTTGAATTATAGGTCCTGGACAAGAAAGTCCGCAGGCATTTAATTTAAATACTTCTGCGCTTGCTACTTCTCTCACTTTTACCTTGTCACTTTGCTCTGCCTTCTTCTCTCCTGAGTCACTAAATGTATCAGGCCCAGTATATCCTTCACTGTTAGAATCCTTATCTTTACAATTAAGTGTTTTATACATTCTAAATCCACCTGCTAAGTTTTTAGCCTTAAAGCCATTTTGCGTAAGAATTCTAGCAGCTATATATCCCCTTAAGCCCACTGAGCAATATGGTATATACATTTTATCCTTATCTAGTTCATCAAGTCTGCTTCTAAGCTGACCTATTGGAATATGAAGAGAACTTTCTATGCATCCCTTTGTTATCTCTCTTTCCTCGTCCTCCATTATATCCAATAAAATCACATCACCCTTAAGCCCCTTTATTTCTCCAGGAAGTACTATCTCAACTTTTTTACTCAATTGATTTTCAGCTACAAATCCTATCATGTTGACTGGATCTTTTGCCGAAGAATAAGGTGGGGCATATGCGAGTTCCAATTCCGTTAAGTCGTTAATAGTGCCATTAAATCTAATAGCAGTAGCTATAACATCTATTCTCTTATCTACTCCTTCATATCCAACTATTTGAGAACCTAGTATCTTGCCTTCCATATCATATATTAATTTGATAGTCATAGGTAGTCCACCAGGGTAATACTCTGCATTGGAATTCGAATGAATAATTGCCACTTCATAATCCCTTTTATATTGTTTTTCAAGTCTATTTAGCGTTTTTTCGTTGCTTCCAGTATTTGCAACAGTTAAATCAAATACTTTTGCTATACTTGTTCCTTGAGTGCCACTATATTCTTTTTCTTCACCTACTATATTCCCAGCTACAATTCTAGCTTGCTTATTTGCTGGACCTGCAAGTGGTATCATTACTTGATTTTTATTTATATAGTCTTCTACTTCAATTACATCCCCCACAGCATATATGAATTCATCTGAAGTCTTTAGTTTTTTATCTACTATGACTCCCCCTCTTTGATTTACAAGAAGTTCTGCATCTTTTGCAAGTTCTCCATTTGGTCTAATACCTATTGAAAGTATCACCATATCTCCCTCTACTTGCTTTCCTGAATTCAAATTAACTGTAGTAGTTCCATCTGAATAATTAAAATCTTTTACACCATCATTTAATCTTAAATCAACTCCATTGGCTCTTAAATGCTCGTGAACTATTTCGGCCATTTCAAAATCTATAGGTGCCATTACTTGATCCAACATCTCTACTATAGAAACCTTAAGTCCTAAGTCATGTAAATTTTCTGCCATCTCAATTCCGATAAAACCACCACCCACAACTACTGCAGATTTTGGTTTCTTTTCATCTATATATTCTTTTATTGTATCCGTATCCGGTATGTTCCAAAGACTAAAAATATTAGGAGAGTTTATTCCAGGTATAGGTGGTTTTATAGGTGTAGAACCTGTAGATAATATTAAATAGTCATATATTTCTTCATAACTTTCACCTGTTTTTAAATCCTTTACTACTACTTTTTTTTCTTCTTTTAATATTTTTATCACTTCTGCACTTGTCCTTACATCTACATCGAATTTATTCATTATTTTCTCAGGAGTTTGAACTAATAGTAAATCTCTGTTTTCTATGTTTCCCCCGATGTAATAAGGTAAACCGCAGTTTGCAAATGAAACATACTCACCTCTTTCAAATAACACAATCTCAATATTCTCATCCAATCTTCTAAGCCTTGTAAGTGCAGTAGCCCCACCAGCAACTCCACCAACTATAACTACCTTCTTGTTCATTGTATTCACTCCTCGTCTTATTTGCATTACTCATACCCCCCATGTGTATAAGGTAATTATATATTAGATTTAAATCTTTGTCAATAAAAAAACAAAGATTTAAATCTAATAAGCGACTATTTATATTATTTTACTGGGCACAATTTTTAATTTTATTATTATATACTTTTAATAGTATTTCTTAGAATCCATATCTTCTTGAACTGACCTTAATACTTCACCAAATCTTTGGAAGAATACTTAATTCAAATTAATGTCATTAATGTAAATATAAATTATAAATAGATAAAAGTGTATGATTATTTTAAAAAAATCTACACATAATACTATTACACCAAAGTTTTACAAAATTACTTTTGAAAGGAGAAACAAAATGAATACAAATACAAACAACAATACATCAAGTAACAAACTAGTAGTACCAGGAGCTCGTCAAGCTCTCGATCAAATGAAATTAGAGATTGCTTCAGAACTTGGAATGGCAAATTACAATTCACTAGATAAAGGCAATTTACCATCCAGACAAAATGGATATGTTGGTGGATATATGACTAAGAAATTAGTTGAAATGGCTCAACAAAATATGAGTGGAACTACAAAATAATTTACATTTAAAAATGCTAAGTCAAATTGACTTAGCATTTTTCTTAGTTTATTTATTATCTTGATCTTGACTTTGTGCTTGTCTTAATCCAAGTTGACTATCTAACATAAATAATCCTTGAGGATGATTTTCCATTTTTCCCAGCTTGAATATTATATCTTTCATAGTGTTTTCTTCTTCAATTTGTTCTTCTACAAACCACTGTAAAAACTGAACTGTTGGATATGATTTTTCAGCCATTGCAATATCTAACAAATTGTTTATCCTAGCTGTAACTTCTTTTTCATGTCCTAATGCAGTTTCAAATACTTCTACAAAAGAGTCGAAATCATTTTTAGGCTCTGGGATAGCTTGAGTTGTAACTCTTCCATCCATATCATATATAAAGTCATAAAACTTCATAGCATGTTCATATTCTTCTTTTGCCTGTTCTATAAGGAAATGTGCAAAACCATTCATATTTTGATCCGAACAATATGCAGCCATACCCATATAGTAATACCCTGATAGTAATTCAAAATTAAATTGATTGTTTAATTCTTTTATTAATTTTTCTGACGCCATAATATACCTCCTAATTTTTTTAAATAAATCTTATTTATACTTTTTATTATTTGTTTCTACTACTGTTATTACCCAAAGCTTATTTATTTAATCACCTATTCCATTAGAATAATTCCTAAACTATTATATATTTCAAAATCTATCGAATCTGTCATTTCAATATTATTGTCCTTTAAATAAATTAAAAGAGAAGTTTTCATAAGTTCACCATAAATACCATCTAAATCACTTTTATAATAACCTTTTTGACTTAATCGCTTTTGTACTTCTAATACATCTGCCCCTCTATCACCTGGTCTTAAGGTTCTAAATTCATTCCCCATTGTACCATAAAGACCGTTTATTATGTGTACTATAGAGTTTTCTCTTACAATATCATATAACTCCTCAATATCTCTATTTCTCATTCTAATACACCCAGCTGATAAATTAAATCCTATGGATCCGGGATTGTTAGTACCGTGGATTCCATATTTACCCCATGGTACATCAAGACCCATCCATCTAGTTCCAAATCCCTCTCCCCATTTGCCTTTTTCTACTATCTTAAAGGTTCCAAGAGGGGTAGGTGAACCTGCTTTTCCTGTAGCTACTGGATATGATTTGATTGTTTCATTGCTATAATTTTCTACAATCTCTAATCTTTTTATATCAACATTTATTATTATTGTGTATTTTTCTGTTTTATCTTTGGAATAAGTATAACGATCTTCTCCTTTATTTTGAATTTCATCTACATTGTATATATAATTCAAAGAAAGAAGAAAAATAAGTAGAAAAGCAAATAAAAAACATATCTTCTTTAATCCATTACTCATTAAATCACCCCATTAAATGCATTTATTATTTATTTATATGCAATTATTACTATCATAAGACAAAAATAAAAGTATTAGAAATGTATTTCACCTTTCCAACACTTTTATTTGTACTTTTATTTATACTTTATATTTATATTTTTAAATCCCATTCCATTTAGTAAAGACTTCAATATTTCTTCCCCATTCTTTTCAGCATCATTCAAAAGCCCTTTTTCCATTGCTTCATCTTTCATCTTTTCTTTTTCTTCAATTAGCACAGTATAGAGATCTCCAAATTCTAGCTTGTTAAATATAGAATCATTTTCATCGTAAAAACTAACATCTTCCTCAGATATTACATTTTCCATTATCTTAGGCTTGCTCATCCAAATATCTATATTATCTCTATTTTTTATATCTATTTCTATGGTATCTAAATTTATTCCAGCTTTTATATATCCACTATATTTCACTATAAATCTTTTATTAGTAAATGGTAACTTTATTCCCTTAAATTGAAGTATATCATCATACTCTACTATATTTGTATAATTATATTTTACTGTAGAAAGTTCCACAAGTTTACTTACTTGTTCTTCTATAGTGTTTGATAGTAAATTGGTTTGTCTATCTATAGATATTTTCCTATAAGCAAATATACTTAAAATAATTAAAGAAATTATTAATATTATAATTATCTTGTTTTTTAAACCTTCTTTTATTTTCATTTAATCCCCCTTTTACTTTTTAGTTCAATACAATTACTCAGGATTATACAACTGAAAGACATTATAAATCTTTATATCATCCTGAGATAATAGCTTTATTACTTGAGGTATTTTTTGAGTAATTATATTTAATTCAATTCCGTTATATTTAAGTACCAAATCATTTGATTCTACAATTTCGTTATTAATCAATATATCAATGATCTTATTTTCTATAGATGTTATATTCATTCCCCCTATAGAAAAAAATATTTTCTTCTTTTCTTCAGTGTAATCTTGAGGATTTAACCTGCTTATAAGTAAAATTTTATTCATTTATATTTCTCCTTTTATAATATCATTTATATTATCTTTTAAAAATATCATATATAGTTTTCTTTACCCATTGAATGCATTTAAAAACCTTTTACCATAATAATATTTATACCACATTGTTCAATTTTAAATCATAATACTACGAATCTTTACATTTTTTATTTATATATGCTAAAATATATAATACAAAGTTTTACACTATATACTGGAGAGGAGTAATTATGGACAAATATATTGATAGTTTAAGTAAAACTATATTATTTAAAAAGATTGATAAAAATCAAATAAATGACTTAGTTATCGATTTAAATTATACTATATCAAATTATAAGAAAAATAATATAGTGGCAATTGAAGGAGATAATTGCCTTAGTTTAGGAGTAATATTATCTGGAAAAATAGAAATTCACAAACCTTTCCCCTCTGGAAAAATCGTCACTATAAATACTTTCTCAGAAGGAAATGTATTTGGAGAAGCTCTAGTATTTTCTGAAAGACATCAATATCCTGCTACAGTTATCGCAGCAAGTAATAGCAGTATAATGTATATCGATAAAATAGAAGTTATCAGATTGATGAAAAAGGATGAAAGAATATTGAATAACTTTGTATCTGTATTATCAAATAGAATATTTATGCTAAATGATAGAATTACAAATCTAAGCTATGATACTATCAGGAAAAAAATATCTAATATTATCTTATCTGAATATAGAAAGCAAAATAGTGATTATTTGATGTTACCCTTTTGTAGAAAAAAAATGGCAGAGATGTTGAATATTCCAAGACCTTCACTTTCAAGAGAATTAATGAATATGAAAAATGATGGTCTAATAGATTATCATAAAAATAAATTAAAGATAATTTCTTTAGATTTGCTAGAAGAATCACTATTAACTTAAATATTACTTACTAGGTCTATAAAAGCTATCTGTTTTTTGAATTTAAAATAAATAGTCAAAAATAATCTGGTGAATTTTCACCAGATTATTTTATGTATAAAACAAATAAATAATTTTATTTGAATTTAATTTCTAATCATTATTTCTATTCCTGTGCTATTTGTTCTGCTACTCTTATTCCATCTACTGCTGCTGATATAATTCCTCCAGCATATCCTGCACCTTCTCCTACGGGATATATTCCCTTTATATTGCTCTGATATCCTTCATCTCTTTGTATTCTAATAGGGGACGAACTTCTCGTTTCTACCCCTGTCATTACAGCATCTTTGTCTGCAAAGCCATGTAGTTTTTTATCAAATTCACATAAAGCAAGCTTTATAGTGTCTATTACATAGTCTGGTAGACATTGGCTTAAGTTTGTTAATTTTACTCCTGGAGTATAAGAAGGCTTTACTCGTCCAAAATCTATGGATGGTAGCCCGTCTAAAAAATCTCCTACCAATTGTGCTGGTGCAATATACCCCCCTCCACCTAATTCGAAAGCCAAACTCTCCCATTTTCTTTGAAACTCTACTCCAGCTAAAGGGTGATCACCCTCAAAGTCCTCTGGAGTTACTCCTACTAACAGTGCACTGTTTGCGTTTTGTTTGTCTCTTTTGTGATAGCTCATTCCATTTGTCACTATTCTATTCTCTTCTGATGTTGCAGCTACTACTTCCCCGCCTGGACACATGCAAAATGTATATGCAGATCTTCCATTGTCAAAATGTGCAGCTAATTTATAATCTGCTGCACCAAGCTTTGAATTAGCTGCAAATTTACCATACTGAACATTATCTATCATCTCTTGCGGATGTTCAATTCTCACTCCTAGCGAAAATGCCTTTTGATGTATTTCTAAGTCTCTCTTATATATCATATCAAATGTATCTCTAGCACTATGTCCTAGTGCAAGTAATACAAGACTTGTTTCTATCTTTTCACTATCATTTATTACAATGCCTTTTAATGTGTCCCTTTCTATTATTAAATCTGTTAATTTTGAATTAAATCTAACTTGTCCACCAAGCTCTATTATAGTTTTCCTTATATTTATTACAACTCTTCTAAGTATATCTGTTCCTATATGGGGTTTGTTGATATATAAGATTTCTTCAGGTGCTCCGTGAACCACAAATTCTTCTAGTACCTTTCTTCCCCTTGGGTCTTTTGTGAGTGTGTTTAATTTGCCATCAGAGAATGTACCTGCACCACCTTCTCCAAATTGAACATTTGATTCTACATTCAATTTTCCCGTCTTCCAAAACTCATCTATATCTTTGACTCTGTTTTCTACACATTCTCCTCTTTCAATTAATATTGGCTTATACCCCATCTGTGCCAATATCAAGCCTGCAAACAACCCAGAAGGACCTGTGCCTACTATTACAGGTCTTTTATCTGCATTCTTTTTCCCCTTCTTTACATAGGTATATTTTTTATCATTTGCCTTATTAACACCTTTGTTTTTCATCTTATTCAATATTTTGTCTTCATCTAAAAGCATTGCGTCTACTGTATATACAAAATACATCTGGTCTTTTTTTCTAGCATCTATTGATTTTTTAGCTATTTTATATTCTATTAACTGATCTTCTTTTATCCTTAATTTTTTTAATATTTCACCTTTAAGTGATCCTTCATCATCGATTTTTAGTTTTATATTTGATATTCTTAGCATATTTTCTCCTTTTTAAATTATTATATTTATTATATCCTAATTTTCATCTATTTGGAAATATAATCGAATAGAAAAATAGCCTGATAGAATTTCACAGACTATTTTTCTTAATTATTAATATGCTATTTTTTATTTACATGCAATAAGTCATGATTGTCTTTTACTATATCTTTAAGTGCAGACATTACAAGTGGATTGTTTTCTGAACTCTTAATATGCGATGTTCTATCAAGTTTGTAGAGCCCTTTGGCCCTCTTTTCCCTAACTTCTAAGTTCATAGGAACAGGTTGCCCTCCACCTGCTATGCATCCTCCTGGACAGGCCATTACTTCTATAAAATCATAATATGCTTTGCCCGATTTTATTTGCTGCACTAATTCTGCTGCATTCTTTAAGCCATGAACTATAGCTATCCTTACTTGACTTCCATCTACTTCAAATATTGCATGTTTTACATTTTCCATCCCTCTTACCTCGCTAAATATTTTTTCCTTTGTAAGGTTATTTGGCTTTTCTTTTAAAAGTCTAACTACTACTGCTTCAGTTACCCCTCCTGTATTTCCAAATATTATTCCTGCTCCACTAGATAGTCCGAATGGCATATCAAATGATTCTTCTTCTAAAAGTTCAAAGATTATGCCTGCTTCTTTGATAAGAAGTGCAAGCTCTTGGGTTGTAATTACTAAATCTACATCTCTAACTCCCTTATATTCAAATTCTATACGATTAGCCTCTGCTTTTTTGGCAGTACAAGGCATTATCGATATCATCACTGTTTGTTTGTTTTCTTCTTTATCTAATTCTTTATAATACTCTTTAGTTACAGCTCCAAGCATTTGCTGTGGGGACTTGCAGGTTGAAATGTTTTCTTTATACTCTGGAAATTCATTTTCAGCAAAACTTACCCAAGCGGGACAGCAAGATGTAAACAATGGCAATCTCTCACCCTTAGTAAACCTATCTACAAATTCTTTACTCTCTTCCATTACTGTCAAATCAGCAGAAAAAGCAGTATCATATACTTCATCAAATCCAATAATCTTAAGAGCTGCTATTATTTTTCCTATTGTTACCTCTCCTGGTTTTAATCCAAATGCTTCTCCCAGTGCCACTCTAACAGCCGGGGCAATTTGTGCTATTACTCGTTTTGATCTATCATGAATTGCTTCCCATACCTTAGAATATTCTTTTTTTATACTTATAGCACCTGTAGGACAAACTACCCTACACTGTCCACAATTCACACAATTAACTTGAGCAATATCTTTGCCAAATGCTGGCGTTACGATCATATTTGAACCTCTATATGCAAAACTCAGTGCTCCTACTCCTTGGACTTCTTCGCACACTCTTACACAGTCTCCACATAAAATACATTTATTTGGATCTCTAACTATACTAAAACTAGAATTATCTATTGGGAGTCCTCTTTTTGGTTCTTCAAATCTAATCTCTTTTATTCCAAATCTGGCTGATAATTCTTGTAATTGACATTTACCAGCTGTATTACATGTTGTACAATCTCTATCGTGGCTTGCTAATATCATTTCAAGTATTGTTTTTCTATATCTTTGTATCCTTTCGGTATTAGTAAATATCTGCATATTATCTTTTGGAATTTGTGAGCAGGATGCAAATATATTTCCCTTTTCATCTTCTACAATACACATTCTACATGCTCCATAAATACTTAATTCTGAGTGGTAACAAAATGTTGGTAAGTTTATTCCCGCTTTTTTTGCTACTTCCAATATGTTTTTTTCTTGATCAAAATCTACTTTCCTGCCATCTATAATCATTGTACCCAGCATAATTTAGACCTCCTTTATAGCTACAAATTTACATGCTTCTATACATGCTCCGCATTTAATACATTTATCCTGATTAATTTCGTATACACCTTTTAATTCTCCAGTAATTGCAAATACTGGACAAATTTTAGCACATTTACTACAACCTTTACAAAGTTCAGGATCTATTTCTATTCTTTTTAAAGCTTGACATGTATTACTAGGACATCTTTTATCTACAACATGAGCTATATACTCATCCCTAAAATACTTCATAGAACTAATTACTGGATTAGCAGCTGTTTTGCCAAGCCCACAAAGTGCAGTATTTGTAATGGTATCTGATAATTCTTCAAGTAAATCTAAATCTTCAAGACTTCCTTTTCCACATACGATTTTATCTAATATATGACACATTATCCTGGTTCCCTCTCTACATGGAATACATTTACCACAAGATTCATCTACTGTAAAATCTAAAAAGAATCTTGCAATATCTACCATACAATCTCTTTCATCCATTACTACCATTCCGCCCGAACCCATTATAGAACCAATTTCTGCAAGAGATTCAAAGTCAACTGATGTATCTAATAAATGTTTTGGTATGCATCCTCCAGATGGACCCCCTGTTTGGACTGCCTTTATATCTTTATCATCTGATACGCCACCACCTATATCAAATACTATCTTCCTTATACTCATTCCCATTGGAACTTCAACTAATCCTGCATCTTTTACTTTCCCAACTAATGCAAAGACCTTTGTTCCTGGAGATTTTTCAGTTCCGATACTTCTAAACCAATCTACACCTTTTTGGAATATTACTGGAACATTTGCAAGTGTTTCAACATTATTAATAATAGTTGGTTTTTGCCATAAGCCTCTATGCGCTGTCCTGTATATCTTGGTTCTTGGCATTCCCCTCTTCCCTTCAATGGATTCCATAAGAGCTGTGCCTTCACCGCATACAAAAGCTCCTGCTCCAAGTCTAATTTCTATATCAAAATTAAAGTCAGTTCCAAATATATTGTTTCCAAGCATTCCATATTCTTTTGCCTGTACTATAGCTATTTTTAGCCTCTTAACTGCTAAAGGATACTCTGCTCTTACATATATAAACCCTTGGTCTGATCCTATAGCATATCCTGCTATTGCCATTCCTTCAAGTACAGCATGAGGATCATTTTCCAATATACTTCTATCCATAAATGCACCTGGATCTCCCTCGTCTGCATTGCATATTACATATTTTTTATCTGCATCATATTTGTATGCAGTCTCCCACTTCTTGCCAGTTGGAAATCCTGCTCCTCCCCTACCCCTTAGTAGGGATTCTTTCATGATATCTATTACTTCTTCCTGTGACATATCTGTAACTATTTTCCCAAGTGCACTATATCCCTCAAGGGCTATATACTCTTCTATATTGTCTGGTTTGATTATCTCACAATTCTTAAGAGCTATTCTAACTTGATTTTTATAATAATCTCCCTTTAAAACGATATCACCATCTCTTATTTCAGTTTTTCCCTCTTCTTCAAGCCTTTTTAAAAGCGGTTGTCTGATATTCATTTTTATCTCATTTAATTTTTCTAAAGTCATCATAATTACACCTCCAAATTATCTATATTTTTCTAATATCCCCTTTATATCTTCAGCTTTTAATTGTCCATAAGTATCTTCGTTTACATTAATTACAGGTGCTAATCCACAAGCTCCTACACATCTAGTTGGAGTAATTGAAAACATTAAATCACTTGTAGTCTCACCACTTTTTATTCCAAGCAACTTTTCAAGCTCTCCCATTATTTTCTCAGCACCCTTTACATAGCAAGCCGTACCAAGACAAACTGAAATATTGTTTTTCCCTTTAGGCAAAAATGTAAACTGTGAATAAAAAGTAGATACGCCGTGGATCTTGGCTAAAGATACATTTAAATCTTTAGAAATTATCTCTAAAACTTCCATAGGCAAATACCCAAATCTACTCTGAGCCTCTTGTAATACAGGCATTAAAACACCTTCCTTGCATTTGTTTTCACTTATGAACTTTCTAAGCTCCTTAATGTCATCTGCATTCTCTTCTAAATTAAATTTGAATTCCATACTTTCCCTCCTTTTTTAATATAGACAACTTTGAACTTTTAACATTCTTATGACATTTATATTTTGTGAATTAAAGACCT
>CAYRYO010000024.1:0-2354 GCA_964428475.1 uncultured Tissierellaceae bacterium | reverse complement strand
TAATAATAAAATTTTTCAGATATTTCTGAATAGTAGTTCTATTTAAAATGGCAAATAAAAACCGATAGGAAATAACCATTATTTTTCACTATCGGTGATATTAGCTTGCTATTTATGATCAAAATAATAACTATATTAAACTTAAACTATTAATTTATCTTCTATTTTTTTTTTGAGTTTTACCTTATTACTATCTTTATCTAATATAGATGAATCATCGATGATTTCCTCTGTAGTTGCAGGTTTGTTTAAAAGTGCTACAATCTTATCCCCTAGTTCCACAGCCTCATCTATATCATGAGTCACTAGGATACATGTCTTTTTTTTAACTTTGCAAAGCTTTTTAAATAGTCCTATAACATTTCTTTTGTTCTTAATATCTATCGATTTAAAAGGCTCATCCATTATAATTATATCTGATGGATAAATAAAAGCTCTTAAAATATTAATTCTTTGTCTTGTTCCACCGCTAAGCTTTCTAGGATAATAATACTTATATTGTTCTAAATTTACTAGCTTTAAATATTGATCTATAACTCTTTCCATCTCTATTTTACTAATCTTATTTTCTAAAACAAAACTAATATTGTCTTTTACATTTTTCCATTCAATAAGTCTATCTTCTTGAAAAATAAAACTAATGTCTTTGTCTCGAAATCCAACTATTTCTCCAGAATCTTTATCTGTTATTCCCGCTATTATGTTTAGGAGGGTTGTTTTGCCTACTCCTGATTCACCTATAATGCAAGTAGTAGTATACTCATCAAAATCAATACTAATATCTTCTAATATGTTTACATTACCATAACTCTTTTTTATATTTTTTACTTGATATTTCATATTATCACTTCCATTTATTTATGCCTAAAGATTTTTTGAGCCCTTTACCCATATAGCTAAAACCCTCTGAGATTATAAGTATTATTATTATCCAAGCAAATACTCCAGAGGTATTTAAATATATTCTTTGCAATTGCAAACTACTTCCAATTCCATATTTAGGCTGGGCCAACACTTCCCCTGCAATTATCATTTTTAAATTAATCCCTAATATAGAATTAAATATAGCACTTAAGTTATGTATAATATTCGGTGCATAAATATTCTTTAAAATCGAAAACTTATTAACCTTGTATAAATAAGCCATTTGAATAATATCTTGATTTACATTTAATATACTATTTATAATAGTTTCATATAGTATAGGAAAAGTCATAATAAATCCTATAAATATCGGTACAAATTCGTGATTAAGCCATATCAAAGCAAGAACAATTATAGCAATAGTAGGTATTCCATTTAAACATTTTAATATAGGAATCATAAGACTATATACACTTTTAGAAATACTAGATAGAATACCTATTAACAAAGAGAAAACTAAGGATATCAAAAATCCCGCTAAGGTCCTAAATAATGTGTATTTAATTATATTTAAAAAATCAGGTTCTTTAACTATCTCTATGAAACTAATGATTGTGCTTTTAATTGAAGGAACTATGACTTCATTATTTATAATTCGAGACAAGAATATCCACATAATAAATATAAGGACTTTTGATATTAAAGACACCTTTCTATTTTTTAAAGTACAAGTCTTCACCTGGTATTTTACCTCCTATGGATTCAGGTGCAAAATCTAAGATAGCTTTATAATAGCTTTCATATTCCAATATACTATCTTCAATATTAAAGTCTTGTGGATTTGTCCATCTAATTCCATTTATTATTACATCTTTTGAAACAGTAATTTCTAATTCTTCAGCATAATCTGCTAATTTATCTCTGTTTTGTATTGCCCAAAGCCTACTCTCATTATATTTCTTTATAAAATTTTCCACAAATTCTATATCATTATCTATTAACTCTGTTTTAATTATTAAGCTTGATTGTGGAAAGCCTTTTTCAGCACCAGTCAAATTTGCCCATTCCTCATTTAAGCTAAAACTTATCTTCATATTTTCATCTTTCATTGTGATTGCTGTTAAAAGAGGTTCTGGTAAAATTGCTACATTTCTTTTGTTATTTAGAAATATTGGGCCAACTTCTATAGCACTATTTACATATGTTAACATTACATCTTTGTCAATTTCTATTCCATTTTTAGAAAGAATATACCTAAGTACCAAATCTGGAGTAAGCCCTTTCCCAAAAGCATATATTTCTTTTCCCTTTAGTTCATCAAAGGTGTTTATATCTTCTCTACTAGCTAAGTATAATGTTCCCCATGTAGAAGTGCCTAGGATTTTATATGGAAGATCTTTATTAAATATTTGGGCTGCTAAATTAGATGGAACTATAGCAATATCAGCTTCTTCTTTAAGTATACTATTGACTAACAAATCTGGTGATTT
>CAYRYO010000023.1:22180-28060 GCA_964428475.1 uncultured Tissierellaceae bacterium | reverse complement strand
AAATTTCCGATAACATTATGAGATACATGATCATTAGAGACGAAGAATAATCTAAGGAGTGATTATATGAATAATGTTGTATTGATTGGAAGATTAACTAGGGATCCTGAACTTAGATATATACCTTCAGGAACAGCAGTTGCGACATTTAGCTTGGCAGTTGATAAAGGACTTTCTCGCGAGAAAAAGCAAGAATTTGAATCTAGAAATCAACCCACAGCTGATTTTATAAATATAGTTGTATGGGGCAAAATGGGCGAAAACTGCGCTAATTATCTTGTGAAAGGTAGATTGGTAGGAGTACAAGGTAGAATACAATCTGGTAGCTATGAAAAAGATGGCATTAGAAGATATACTACTGATGTAGTGGCTAATCAAGTTGAATTCTTGGAGTGGGGAGATACAAATAACAATAGTAGATCCCAGGCAACAAGTAACGATAATAGTTCCGATTTTGGCGGAGTTGATGGCTTCCATCCTACTGACAATGACGATATTCCATTTTAGAGGGAGGTAAGAAGATATGCAAAGAAGATTCAAACCAAGAAAGAAAATATGTGCATTTTGTGCAGATAAATCTAAAAATATAGATTACAAAGATATAAACAATTTAAAAAAACATGTAACTGATAGAGGGAAAATTCTTCCAAGAAGAGTTTCTGGAACTTGTGCGAAACATCAAAGAGAATTGACAATAGCTATTAAAAGATCTAGACAAGTAGCACTTTTACCATATACAGCAGAATAAGAGAGGGCTTCCTCTCTTTTTTTATTTGACTTATTTCTTTCTATTTTGTATTATTCTAGTAAGGGAAAATATAAATTGAGGATGATGAAGAATGGAAAATAGAGATATAGATATCATAAAAAACATGAGAACTATCGAATGGCTTAAAGCACAGTTACTCGGAACTGTCGCCAGCCTTTATGAGACATTTGCAAATGGAGAAGAAAATACAAAGGAAAATTTAGAAGATGTAATTTCAAAGATAATATTAGAGTCTCTTTTGCTTTCAAAAAGGGTAGGATTAGAGTATGATGATATAAAGTCAAATTTAAAGGAAAATATAAAACTTAATTTATTAGAAGAACATAAAATTGAAAGATGGTATGGTGATTTAAGTGATTTGCTTGAATATATAGAATGTGAATCCAGTGAGGAGTGAAGAGTTTGAAAGATGAAGGCAAAGCAAAGTGGAGTATATTAGAGTCAATAGTTGTCATTTGTATTATGTCAATTTACATAGCTTATGGAGTTAACTACTTGCCACTACTTATATTTATTGCACCAGTACCTTTTATTGTCCTAGGTATTAGAAATGGGCTTAAAGTAAATATAGTGTCTTTAGCAATTACACTTCTCATAGTACAAGGCCTACTCTCATCTACTTCTGGTGCGACTCTTTTGATTGCATTTGGTCCTTTGAGCTTTGTATTAAATCACGCTATTAAAACTAGAAAAACTAGAACTGAAACAATCCTTATGGCTACAGCATCATTTTTATTACCTTTTGTACTACTGATTTTATTGGAAGGACAAATTGCAAATATAGATATAATAAAAGAAGCTGAAATGGCAATGAATCAATTTTTAAGTCTTCAATTAGAATCACTTCAGGGTATGGGACTTACTAATTATGAATTACTTCAAACAAAAGACCAGCTTGAAAGTCTTTACAATGAATTGTTGGTTTTAATTCCATCTATGCTGAGTATATTTTCACTCTTTATAGCATATGTGAATTTTTCTATATCAACTTTGATTATTAGAAAGATGGGCTACGGGGTAGTATCTAAAGGTAGTTTTTCAAGATTTAAATTGCCAAATAATATTATACCAGGAATAGGTATAATGTTTCTTACAGGATTTATATTTAGACTTTTAAAGATCAATTATCATCAGGCATTTTTATTAAATATAACTTTTTTGGTAGGTTTTATATTTTTAGTTCAGGGACTGTCTGTTATAGATTTTTCACTTAAAAAGATGAAGATGAAGATTGTATTTAGAATAATTATTTTGATTTCTTTACTGATGTTTGTACCTATAGGAAGTGTAATATTTATTATTGGATTATTTGATTCAATATTTGACGTAAGAAAGATTAGGAGAAAGGAATCCTAAATGGAGGTTAAGTTTATGAAAGAAAAGAAACCTTTGATTTTATCTGATGCTATGATATATCTCATTACAATTGCAGTGCTACTTATAATAGTGGCTTTTTATCAGCCAATATTATCTATAGTCGGACTTTTGCTACTTGGATACTTGATATTTCATAGTATTAAAAGTGCATCAAGAGAGAGAAAAGAGTTTGTAAAATATATAGAAGGACTTACAGATGAATTTGAATCTGCTACAAAACACGCCATATTTAATATGCCATTTCCACTTGTAATGTTAGATGAAAATGGAAATATAACATGGTATAATACATCATTTTTAAATACGATGGATGCAGAAGAACTTCTAAATCATAATATTTCCAATTTTATCCCAGAGATACGAATAAGTGATATAAATGAAGAAAAAGAAATGAAGCCTATAGATGTCAAAAATAATGGTAAGAATTATACAGTGTATCCAAATTTCATTGATACCACAAAGACTGAAAGTGTAAACAATAAGATACTAATGCTTTATTTGGTAGAAAATACAGAGTTTGTAAATTTAAAACAAGATTATGAAGATGAAAAACTTATATCTATTATAGCTTATGTAGATAATTACGATGATGTAAAGGCAAATACAGCGGAAGTCAATAGGCCTCTCTTACTTGCTGAAATAGATAAAAATATAAATAGTTATTTTGCTAGATACGGTGGAATCGTTAGAAAATATGAAAATGACAAGTATTTTATTATAATAGAAAACAATGCTTTTAAGATTATAGAAGAGAAAAAGTTTGATATATTAGATCAAATGAGAGAAGTGGATATGGGAAATACCATCCCAATTACTCTTAGTATTGGAGTTGGAGTTGATAGTAAAAATCCATCTGATTTGTACAAAAAAAGCAGTGGTGCTGTAGACGTAGCTCTAGGTAGAGGTGGAGATCAAGCAGTAGTGCAATTTGAAAATCAATTGTCATTTTATGGTGGAAAGACAAAGGCTGTAGAAAAGAGAAATAAGGTAAAGGCAAGGGTTATAGGATATGCACTTCGTCAACTTATAGATGGAGTAGATACTGTATTTGTAATGGGGCATAAAAACCCAGATATGGATTCATTTGGTTCTGCAATAGGTGTACTCAGAGCAATAGCTGATAGAAATAAACAGGGATATCTGGTAATTGGAGGGGAAAATCCTTCAATTAAAAATATATACGATGAAATGAGAAAAGTGCAACCAGAGCTACTTAAACATATAATAAGTCCAGAAGAAGCTATTGAGATAGCAGATGAAACTCATCTTATGGTAGTAGTTGACAATCACAAGCCTAGTTTTACTGAAGCTCCAGAACTACTTGAGATAATACCAAAGGTGGTTGTAATAGATCATCATAGAAGGGGTGCTGAATTTATAAAAGAACCAGTGCTTACCTATCTTGAATCCTATGCATCTTCTGCATCTGAGCTAGTTACAGAAGTTCTATCATATATGGGAAATAAGATAAACCTGACAAAGTTTGAAGCGGAGGCACTACTTGCAGGAATCATGGTAGACACAAAAAACTTTAGTTTTCAAACTGGGGTTAGGACATTTGAAGCAGCATCAATACTAAAAAGAGCAGGGGCAGATACTGTAGCAGTCAAACAATTCTTTAGGGATGACTACAGTACTTTTATACACAGGTCTGCTGTTATCCAGGGCTCTAAAATAATCTTTGATAAAATAGCTGTAGGTAGACTTGAAGAAGAGATGGATGATTCTCTCCTTATAGCTGCTCAAGTTGCAAATGAACTTTTAAACATAAATGGAGTAGAAGCTTCATTTGTAATGACATATGTAAACAATAAACTGCATATAAGTGGTAGATCACTTGGCAATATATCAGTCCAGCTCATACTAGAAAGACTAGGAGGCGGAGGACACTTGACAAGTGCAGGAACGCAACTTAGCGACGTTACTATGGATGAAGCAGAAGAAATACTTAAAAAAACTATAGATGATTTTTTAAAGGAAGGGGAAAAACAATGAAAGTAATTTTATTAAAAGATGTAAAAGGATTAGGAAAAGAAGGAGAAATGGTAAATGCTAAATCAGGATATGCTAGAAACTTCCTATTACCAAAGGGTGATGCTCTAGAAGCAACTCCTGCAAATATAGCCAAGTGGAAAGAAGAGCAATCTGAAAGAGCTGAAAGAAAAGAATTAGAGCACAAGGA
Source organism: uncultured Tissierellaceae bacterium (assembly GCA_964428475.1). GTDB lineage: Bacteria > Bacillota > Clostridia > Tissierellales > Tissierellaceae > JARICQ01. The sequence continues at coordinate 23,732 of CAYRYO010000023.1, read as the reverse complement.
AGCATTGGCTTTAAAGGAAAAGATAGAGAGTATAAAGATAAATTTACAAGGCAAGGCTGGAGAAGGTGGGAGATTATTTGGTTCTATTACCTCAAGTGATATAGCCGACAGATTAAAAAAAGAGCATAAGATAGTTGTAGACAAGAGAAAGATAGAACTCAAAGAAAATATAAAATCACTTGGTACTACTAATGTAGAGATTAGGATATATCCAGAACTTACAGCGGTCTTAAGTGTAAATGTAAAAGAACAATAAGGATGTGGTCCAAATAGAAGGTCAAATGATTGGAAGGATTCCTCCTCATAGCTTAGAAGCAGAGCAGTCTATACTTGGTGCTATGATATTAGATAAAGAAGCGATTAATATAGCTATAGAAAAGATAAGACCAGATGATTTCTATAGGCAAGCAAATAGTGAGATATTTCAAGCTATACTTGCCCTATTTAATAAAAATGAGCCAGTAGATCTCATCACTCTTTCAGAAGAACTCAAGACACGCGATATGCTTGAAAACACTGGTGGCGTAGCTTATTTAGCTGACCTTTCAAGTAGCATTGGAACTACTGCAAATACAAAATACTATTGCAATATAGTAGAAGAAAAATCAATCCTTAGAAAATTGATACAATCCTGTTCTGATGTAATGGGAAAGTCATATGAAGATTCAGAAGAAGTAAATACAATAATAGAACATGCGGAGAAGTCAATATTTGACATTACTCAGGGAAGGCACAAGGAAGGTTTTTCACCATTATCTGAAGTGCTACTTGATAGCTTCGCTCAAATAGAAGAAAGAGCAGCCAATCAAAGTGATATCACAGGACTTACCACAGGTTTTATAGATCTTGATAATAAGATATCAGGACTTCAAAAATCCGATTTGGTTCTCCTAGCAGCTAGACCATCTATGGGTAAAACAGCATTAGGAATAAATATAGCCACAAATAGCGCATTAAAAGCTGGAGCAAAGGTAGCTATATTTTCACTTGAAATGAGCAAAGAACAACTTGTACAGAGAATTATAGCTGCTACAGCTCATGTTGATCTTCAAAATATAATATCTGGAAGACTAGAGGAAAAAGAATGGATGGATATTATAGATTCTATGGCACCTCTATCTGCAGCTAAAATATTTATAGATGATACTGCTGGAATATCACTTATGGAACTAAAGGCAAAGTGTAGAAGATTAAAAATAGAACAGGGTCTAGATCTTATATTAATAGATTATTTACAGCTTATGGAACTTGGAGGCAGACAGGAAAGCAGACAACAGGAGATATCTTCTATATCTAGGGGATTGAAGATAATAGCCAAGGAGATGGAATGCCCTGTAGTGGCCCTATCTCAGCTTAGCCGTGCTCCTGAACTTAGATCTGACCATAGGCCTATACTCTCCGACTTAAGAGAGTCTGGGGCCATAGAGCAGGACGCAGATATAGTTATGTTTTTATATAGAGATGATTATTACCATGAAGATTCAGAAAAACAAAATATAGGTGAAGTTATTATAGCAAAACATAGAAATGGACCTACAGGAAACCTAGAACT
>CAYRYO010000023.1:14012-22080 GCA_964428475.1 uncultured Tissierellaceae bacterium | reverse complement strand
TAGGTGAAGTTATTATAGCAAAACATAGAAATGGACCTACAGGAAACCTAGAACTTACATTTAAAAAAGAATATACAAAGTTTGTAAATATGGCTAGAGAAAATTATAATTAAAAAATTTGTAGGGCTGGGTTTCATCCCAGCCCGCTTATCAATACAAATTAACAATTAACAATTTTATCAAGAAGGTGAAACTTTGAAGATTAGAGGCTTGAGAATTGATATAGATAGATTGAGATTACAAGATGTATTTGATATGAGAAAATGGGGGCAACATGAAAACCCCTTACTTGAAGATTACAATTTTCCGCATATGAATGACAGTGAAGTAAAAGTATGGTACAAGATAAAAACAAACAATCCATATAATAAGTATTTTTCTATAAAAGACAAAAATGGTGTATTAATAGGCTATATGGGAATTAAGAGCATAAAGGTTTTTAGAAGAATTTCAACACTAGGCATAGTATTGGATCCAGATAAAATCAATAATGGATATGGTACAGAAATACTTGAGACATTTTTACATCATTATTTTACTAAGATGAAGATGAAAAAGATGATATTAGAAGTTTCAGCATTTAACAAGAGGGCCTATAGAGTATATGAAAAGATGGGATTTGAAAAAAAATATATGTATAGAGAAGAATTTTTCGATCAGGGTTTGGATTTAAATGATCCCTACTATTTAAAAGAGAAGTATTCTTTTGAAATAATAGCTGGAGACCTATATAGTTATATCTATAAGATGAGTTTAAGCAAGAAAAGATTTTTTGCACTAAGAGAAAAAGTTGAATATATACAATATAGGAGTTGATTAAATGAGCTTTACACTTCAAACTACAGATATGGATTTAGGGGATACTCCAATAGAAAATATATTTATAAACGACTATATGCCAATGGCAAATGGAACTTATGTAAAAGTATATCTTTTAGGCTACAAATACGCTCACGACAGAGATGAAAAAATCGAAGTTACAAATAGAACCATAGCAAAACATCTTGAAGTGCCACTAGAAGATGTACTTGGAGCATGGGATTTTTGGGAGAAAAAGGGTATTATTGAAAGGCTTCCATCAGATGAAGAAAGCTCACATAATTACAAAGTAAAGTTTTTAAATCTAAAGCAATTATATATAAAAAACAATCTAAATTTATTTGAAAAGCAAGCAGAGAAAAAGACTAAAAAAATAATGGACAGCACTCAAAAGTTAATAGATGCAAACCAAGTACCTCAAATAAATAATATGTTTAATAGGATAGACTATCTCATTAGAAGGCCAACAGTTCCAAATGAAAAGCAAAAGATTCTATCATGGATAGAAGATTACAATATGAATCCAGATGTAATAGAAAAGGCAGTTGCATTTAGTGTAGAAAGAAAAGGACAAAAAAATCTAAATTACATTGAGGGCATTATAAGAAATTGGTATAGTGATGGTCTTACAAATATGGATACTTTGATGGAACATTTTAAAAGTCAAGATGAAAAGTACTATAGATATGAAAAGATAATGAAGACATTGGGATTAGATAAAAGAGCTGCTGCTATTACTAAAGATGAGATGAATGTAATAGATAATTGGTTTGAAAACTATGCATTTACCATGGAAGTGGTGCTTAAAGCCTGTGAAAACATAGTAAATATATCCAGTCCAAATATAGGATATATAGAGGGTATACTCAGTCGCTGGCATAAAAAGGGAATTAAAGAGATAGAAGATATAGAGCAAAAAGATAAAAAGCCTCAAACAGCAGAGTATAAAAAGAAGACTACATATCAAAAGAAGGCACAGCCTCTTAAAACTAGATTTCACAATTTTGAACAGAGGACAGACAATTACAGCTCAGAAGATCTTGAAGATGTAGTTAGAAAGAAGAGAGAAGCTTACAATCACAAGCATGCTAAAGGGGAAGTTTAAGATGTATAAGAGTATATTAAAAGAACTCACAATCCAATATGAGAGAAAAAGAGACAAGGCATATAGAGATCAAAGGGCTAGAAAGATAAAAGTGTATAAAGAAATACCTGCAATCAGAAGAATAGATGACGATATCTTGAAGTTGGGGATCTCTATGTCAAAACACATAATAGAAAATCCTACCACCTATAAAGATACAATTGAAAAAGCTAAAAAATCCATAGAAGAACTTAGGATGGAAAAGGCATATCTAATGACAGAATCAAACATACCAGCAGATTATATGGATATACACTATGAATGTGAAAAATGTCAAGATAAGGGATATTTAGAAGATGGAAGTAGATGTAGCTGCTTGAGACAAAGTCTTGTATCTAGAGCCTATGAGATGAGCAATATAGAAAATGTACTTAAAAAAGAAAATTTCTCAAACTTCAATATAGATATATTTAGAGATGAGCCTTTTGAAGGTGAAAGCCTCACTCCTAAAGAAAATATGATGGATATACTAGGAATATCAGAGGGATTTATCTATAATTTTGATGAAAACAATGGAGACAATCTCCTGTTTTATGGAACGACGGGACTTGGAAAGACCTACCTTTGCAATTGTATAGCAAAATCACTTCTAGACAAGAGAAAAGTAGTAGTATATCAAACAGCATTTACTATACTAGAGATAATAGAAAAACACAGATTTAACAGAGGCGATCAAAAACTAAATTACTATAAATACAATCTCCTATTTGACGCAGATCTTTTAATAATAGATGACCTTGGAACAGAAGTTGCGAATACCTTTACAAATGCAGAAATCTTTAATATAGTAAATACCAGAATACTAAGCGGAAAAAAGACAATTATATCTACAAATTTAACTCCTAAGGAAATATCTGAAACCTATACTGACAGAGTATTTTCAAGGATACTAGATAAGTTTCTTCCCCTTAAATTTTACGGAAGAGATTTAAGATGGGAAAATTAGCATATAGAAAGATGTGATATATATGAATTCTAAAGAGAGAAGAAAAGAGCTAATAAATATATTAAATAAAAGTGACAAACCTGTAAAGGGCACAGATATAGCCAAGGAGTTAGAAGTAAGTAGGCAGGTAATAGTACAAGATGTAGCTATATTAAGAGCTAAAGGGGAAGATATATTAGCTACTCCCCAAGGCTATTTAATCCCAAAATCATATAAAGAAGACAAAATAACCAGGACTATAGCATGCAAACACAGTAATAATACAGAAATAAAAGAAGAACTTGAGATAATACTAGATTATGGTGGCAAAATATTAGATGTGATAGTTGAACATGCATTATATGGAGAAATTAAATCTCAACTTCAAATAGCTTCTAGATACGATTTAGAAGAATTTATAGAGAATTTAGAATCAACTAATGCAGAGCCACTAGCTGCATTAACAGATGGTGTCCATATACACACTATAGAAGTAAAAGATGATTATACATTTAAGAAAATAAAGGAAAAATTGTTAGAAAAAAAGTACTTGATAAGAGAGGATTAAGATGTTATATTTATATCTATAGGTGACAAGACAGATGTAAATACATTTAAAAGGAGTGTTTGTTATAGCTAAATCAACAGGTAGTATAAGGGATTATTTTATTAAGGTATTAAATGGAATGGCATTGGGACTTTTTTCATCACTTTTAATAGGGCTTATCATAAAGCAAATAGGTACTTATGGCCATATTGAGCTTTTAGTAAACTTTGGAAATATAGCTCAAAAACTCATGGGACCTGCAATAGGAGCAGGAGTAGCATTTAGTATAGGAGCACCTCCGCTAGGGATATTTTCATGTGTTGTAGTTGGGGCAATAGGAGCAGGAAGCATAGCTTTTGATGGTGGTACAGCAATTATAAATATAGGTGAACCAGTAGGAGCTTTTATAGCAGCTTTAATAGGTGCAGAAATTTCAAAGCTAATAAGCGGAAAGACAAAGGTAGATATAGTACTAGTCCCTATAGCAACTATAATAATTGGAGGACTAGTTGGACATTATATTGGACCATATATGTCAAGTATAATGAACTTCTTTGGAAAGATTATCAATATAGCTACAGAACTTCATCCGATTCCAATGGGAATAATAGTAAGCGTTATAATGGGAATGGTACTCACTCTTCCAATAAGCTCTGCAGCCCTATCTATATCTCTTGGACTCTCAGGGCTTGCAGCCGGTGCAGCTACTGTTGGATGTGCCTGTAATATGATAGGTTTTGCAGTGGCTTCATACAAAGAAAATGGATTTGGAGGATTAATAGCACAGGGGCTTGGAACCTCAATGCTGCAAGTAGGTAATATAGTAAAGAAGCCCATAATATGGATTCCAGTAATAGTTGCATCGGCTATATTAGGTCCAGTATCGACATATTTATTAAAGATGGAAAGCAATATGATAGGTGCAGGAATGGGTACAAGTGGACTTGTAGGGCAATTTGCAACAGTTGAAACTATGGGTGCAAATACGACTACATTTATATTGATACTACTAATGCACTTTATATTCCCAGCGGTTATAAGCCTCTTGATAGCTAATTGGATGAGAAAGAGGGAATATATAAAACACGGAGATATGAAACTCTAGAAGAAGATACAATATAATCATCTTATATTGTGGTATAATAAAGGCATATAATAAAAAAACAAAAGGATGATTATATGAAAAAGGAACAGAAGTTTGGCAAAGATTTAATCCACTTTATTGATGCAAGTCCTAGTTCATTTCATGCATCAAAAAATGTAGAAGAAATACTTGTTAAAGAAGGATTTAAAAAACTCGATTTACAAGACAAGTGGAATTTAGAAAAAGAAGGTAAATACTATGTGGTTAAAAACAATTCAGCAGTAATAGGATTTGTAGTGGGTAAGGGGCAGATTGAAGAAAATGGATTTAAGATTATAGGAGCCCATACGGATTCACCAGCTTTTAAAATTAAGCCTGATCCCGAGATTATAGTGGAAGGCAAATATTTAAAATTAAATACAGAAGTATATGGAGGCCCTATATTAAGTACCTGGTTTGACAGACCCTTGTCCATGGCAGGTAGGGTAAGTACCAACACTGGAAATCCACTAAAACCTAAAGAACTATTAATAGATATAGAAAAACCCATAATGATAATACCAAACTTAGCAATACACATGAATAGAAAAGTAAATGAAGGTGTCAAGATAAATCCCCAATCAGATACCTTACCATTATTATCTAATATCGAGGATAAGTTTGAAAAGGATAATTTCCTAGTAAAATTACTTGCCAAAGAATTAGATGTAAAAGCAGAGGATATCTTAGATTTTGAATTATTTTTATATGGAGTAGACAAGGGCTCATTAGTAGGTATAAATGAAGAATTTATCTCTGTTGGAAGATTAGACGATCTTGCAATGGTTCATGCAGGACTAAATGGACTTTTGGATAGCGGGGTAGCTAGTGCTACAAATGTATTGGTTTGCTTTGACAATGAAGAGGTAGGTAGTGGAACAAAACAAGGCGCTGCAAGTCCCATGCTTAGGACTGTGCTTGAGAGAATTGTACTTGCTATGGATAAAGATAGGGAAGATTATTATAGGGCACTTGCAAGTTCCTTTTTAATCTCAGCAGACCAAGCTCATGCCCTCCATCCAAATTATATAGATAAACAAGACCCTACCAATAGACCGGTGATAAATGGAGGACCTGCTATAAAATTTGCAGCCAACCAGGCCTATACCACAGATGGTTTTTCTGCAGCTGTCTACCAGGGAATATGTGAGTCTATAGATGTTCCTGTGCAAAGGTTTGCAAATAGATCAGATGCAAAAGGCGGTTCCACAATAGGACCCATATCTTCATCTCAAATAGATATTTCATCAGTAGATATAGGGAATCCAATACTGGGAATGCATTCTATAAGAGAACTAGGCGGAGTCTTAGATCACTATAATGCATATAAATCATTTAGGGAATTTTATAGAATATAGTAAATCCAACAAAAAAATTTTCAAATAAAGAAAGCAGATGAGTTTATATCTTCATCTGCTTTATATTAATTTTTTGTATTCAGAAGCTTAGTTTTCAATTCTTCCTCTATTCTATTTAACTCAACTTCTGCTTCCTTCCTCTTCTCCCTGCCCTCGGTTTGAATACGCATCACTTCATCAAGCGTAGATATCAATGATTCATTGGTAATGCGAAGGGTCTCAAGGTCTACAATGCCCCTTTCTGATTCTTTGGCAGTCTCAATAGTTGCCATCTTAAGGGTTTCAGCATTTTTCTTTAATAGGTCATTGGTCATATCAGTGACTTCTCTTTGAGCTTTTGCAGCCTGGGTGGAATGGGTAACCCCTAGGGCTAAAACCATCTGACTTTTCCAAAGGGGAATTGTATTTACAATGGTAGACTGGATCTTTTCAGCCATTACAGTATCATTAGCTTGCACCAAGCGAATTTGTGGTGCCATTTGGAGTGAAATCATTCTAGTTAGCTCTAGGTCATGAATCTTTTTCTCAAAACGATTAGAAATAGCAGTTAAATCGTTAAAAGCCTGTGCATCCTCAGGTAAATTACTAGCAGTAGATTTTTCAAGGAGAGCCGGTAATTCCTCAGCCTGAACCTTAGCTAATTTCTTTTTACCTGCTAGGATATACATAGAAAGTTCTTTAAAATATGTCTTATTAAGTTCATACATCTTATCTAGCATTGCAATATCTTTTAACAATTGTATCTGATGACTTTCTAATGCTTTACAAATATTATTTATATTAACCTCAGCCTTGTCATATTTTGATTTCATGCTAGACAGCTTATTAGATGATTTCTTGAAAAATCCTAAAAAACCCTTGTCCTCTTCCTCCGCATCAAAATTTTTCAGCTCTACTACCACGCCAGAAAGCATATCACCTATTTCGCCTAAATCCTTGGTCTTGACATTGTTTAAGGCACTTTCTGAAAAATTAGCTATCTTTTTTTGAGCTCCTACTCCGTATTGCAAAATCTGATTGGACTGGTTCAAATCAATCTGACCCACAAAATCATCCACTATCTTCTTTTCCTCAGGAGAAAGCATACTCTCATCAAATACAGGCTTTTGAATCTCTGTTTCATCTTCTATGCTTATAATGGGATCCTCATCTATTGATGAATCATCATCAAAGGGATCAAAGCTAAGTCTTGGCAAATCCTTATTCATTTTTTAACCTCCCTTGTTTTTCAACCCGCACACATAGCTACTTCCAAGTTATTGACCTTAGAATATATAGTTATTATAACATTAAATCCAGTTTTTATCATTAATAATCTATGTTCCAGGGTCTTGGAATCAGATTAAAATAAAAAATATATAAAAACATCTAACTAATATGGAGTTTTAGTGTATAAAGGATAGAGGGAGTAAAGTTAAAAAGACTTCCGCAGTCATACCTTGGGTGGATTACAAGAAGTGCTCCACCTGTTATAATATAATAGATAAGGGAATATATTGGAAGATAGGCATTTGTATAGTCTGGACATTTAGAAGATAGGGGCAAAATAAAGGAGGCGGTAAAGGTGAAAAGGATTAAGAAGACATTAAAAATGATTTTGGCAGTGGCATTGATCCTAGCATTTAGACCAGGAGTGGGATTTGCTGAAGGGGTTACAAGTTTTGATATTTCAGATGGAGACATTACGATTGAAAAGGGAACAGCTGCTGATACATTAAAGGTAAGCTATGGAGATAATTTAACATCAGAATTTGAGAAGACACAAGAAATTACAATCATAGGAACATCAACAAGCGGTGCTATAACAGTAAATGAAGGAGTAGAAGCAAATATAACACTGAGTGGTGTTAATATTGATGTGAGTGCAATTGATAATAAAAGTGCATTTGGGATAACAGTAAGTGGCTCAAAAGTTAATCTTACTATTGATGGTGTAAATACTTTGAAAAGTGGAATTCGTAGCGCAGGTTTAGAAATGCGAGGTAACTCGGAGCTGACAATAGGCGGCGAGGGAGAATTAATAGCTACAGGAGGACAATTTGCTGCAGGAATAGGTGGAGGATTGGATGGGGAATTAAGTGGTACAGTTAAAATAACAGGAGGAAGAGTAACGGCTACAGGAGGAGATGGTAGCACCGGAATAGGAGAAGGA
>CAYRYO010000023.1:9638-13912 GCA_964428475.1 uncultured Tissierellaceae bacterium | reverse complement strand
ATAAAACAGTAACAGTAGATGGCATATCTTTAATTGGTGATGATAAGGGTAATTATAGCATAGCAAGTACAACTGAAATCAAGGGAAACATAAGCCCCAAAGAACTTACCGTAACAGCAACAGTGGAGCCAAAAAAATATGACGGAAATACTGATGCAGTGGTAACCTTTGCAAGTGAGGACATTGTGGATGGGGACACTGTAGATATAGAATCAGCACCAGCAAGCTTTGCTGATGCAGATGTAGGAACAGGTAAAACAGTAACAGTAGCGGGAATATCTTTAAGTGGGACTGATGCTAGTAATTATAATTTAAAAAACACAGAGTTAACACTAAATGGAGATATAAGACAAGCAAGCCCCAAGTTAACACTAGAAACAAATCCAGCAAGTCCAAGGGAAGGGCAGACAGTTACACTGACAGCAAAGGTTCAAGGAATAGGTGAAGAAGTACTATCAGGAAGCATAGAATTTAAAGTAGATGGGGAACTTTTAGCAAGTGTTGAAGTTGTAGATGGCCTAGCAAGCCATGAGTGGAAAAATGTTCAAAGGGGAACATATAGCTTAACAGCGGATTACAATGCATCTAACCCGCATAATCCAAATTACCAACCAGGCGCACAGGCACAAATAGAAAGCTATACAGTTAGAAACAGATATAGACCACCAGCACCAACGCCAACACCAACGCCAACACCAGAACCAAAACCAGAACCAAAGCCCGATCCAAAACCAGTAGAAATACCAGAAGAAGAAAAACCAGTAGTAGAGATTCCAGCAGATAAGGACGGGGGAGAGGATCAAGACTATAAAATGTCAGTAGAAAGTGGGGACGAGGACAAGGAAATAACAGTAAATATCCCAGAAGATAAAAAGGGAAAGGTTCTAGTAGACCTACCAAAAGACCAAGCCCTACCACAGGTTGAAATCAACAAGGGAAAAATCACAGCAAGTATACCAAAAGGGGCAAAGATAACAAGCGGAGACTCATCAGCACTTGAACTAATCACAACAAAAGACACAAAAGATGAGCAAACAATAGAGAAAATCAAAGAGTCCATGCCTAGAGACCAGGGCTTTGATAATATAGAGCATATAATCTCAATGGGTGACAAGGAAAGGGTAGAGTTTGACACCTTTATAACCCTAAGATTCAAGGATTCAAAGGGAAAGGAAGCTGCCTACATCCAGGACGGCAAGTTCCATATCATAGAAAGATATGCAAGCGAAGAAGAAGGAAGAAAGAGCGGAAAGATGGAATACGCCTACTACAGTGGAGATGATTTGATAATAAAGACAAGACACTTCACAGACTTTATGGTATATAATACACATAGCATATGGGGAAAACAATTGACCACAGACAAGCTAGACTATAGCTGGACAATTAGGTTGAACATGGAAGTAGATAGGGACTCAGTGGATAGGTCTTCAGTATATATACTCGATAAAGATGGAGAAAAACTAGACTTCATTGACCCAGAGGTAACAAATGATGGTGAAATAGGATACATCAAACTAAAAAATAAGGGACAATTTAAGGCAGGAGCGACATATTATATAATAATAGGGGACACTGTAAGATCTATAGATGGAAAAGAGCTAAAGAAGGGATTAAGAGTTGAATTTAGCCTAGAAGGATAAAAAAGAACAGCCCACTTACAAGTATTTATACTCCTAAGTGGGCTGTTTGTTAATTAATTTAGCTTAGCATCTTTTCTTTTATTTTTTAAATTTCATAGTATTCCCTGTCAATCCTTCCTGTGCAAACATAGTTTCCAATACCGATATATCTGTAGATATATCCATTGCCAGGTCCCCAAATAGGTCGTCCAACAAATTTTCAAAGGCGAGATTAATAGTATCCATAGTGTCTTCTATTTCTTTTTTTGCACTTGAAATATTTTCCCCTTGTACGGATTGATAATCTAACTTTTTATAAGCATCTACCAATTTCAATGTTGTGGGTAGGAAGTATTCTGTGAATTTCCTTATTTCAGTGAACTTTTCAGGATGGATTTCTATATGATCAAATATCTTTCCTGTGACCTCTTCCAAGCGGTCTAGTTTGCTTGAGATTTCCTCTCCCGGGATTTTAATGTTTGCGGATTTAATATCCAAGACAAATTGTCGACCTTCATCAAGCGATCTTCTAACTTCTGGGTCTAAATCATTGTTCCTTTTCTTTTCGACCTTGAAATCTTGAGGTGCTGTCTTATACTTATCCCTTACTGTTTGGCTAAAATTATTAATTTTTATATTTCTTTCAAGTTCAAGGTACTGTTCATAACACTCGTTAGTTAACATAAAGGTAGTCCTTTTATTATCAATATGACCCTCTGGAAACATACCACTTGCAATCATTTTGCGTAAATCCTTATATACATACTTATTGGTCAGTCCCGTTGCACTAGCTAAGTCGCTGATAAGGCAGTAGTCTTGCCCCCGCATAGACAAGAGATACTTTTGGAACCTCTTCAATCTCTTACGATTGGTATTTCCCTTTAAAAGTAAAACCATGCTTAGGATAAAGAGTGGCAGGAGGCCTAGGGCTATGGTATGGAATAGTTTTCCAAGTGAAAATCCCAATAAGGCCATGACAAATACCCCTATTCCAAACCCAATACTGCCTATACTTCCAAACACAGTTAAAACCACTCCCGATACTTGTCCCATAGGAACTGTAAACTTAGAAGGCTTTAAAGATAACTTTCCATTGCCATTTACCCTGATGTACTTATCTAGCTTAGGTTGATTATCTGAATAAGCCTTGCTATCTCGGGTTTTGCTATTTTTAGGCTTTGACCCGAGGGAATTTCTAACTTCATCAAGAGCACTCTTGACGACATTTCCAATGTCACGATTTAATTTATTAAAGTCCCTCTTGTTTAGTGCATCTTGAACTATATTTTTAATTTCATCACTTAAGTTTAAATTGTCCTGATCCTTCATAAGTACCTCCAAGTAATTAGCTTTAGAATATATACTTATTATAACATTAAATCTGCTTTTTATCATTAATAATATAGTTTACACAAGTCTATCTGATAGGGTACTAGTTTTTCACAAGTGGTGTAAAATAATAAGATAAAAGAAATTTCAAAAACCATCTAACTAATATGGAGTCTTGGTGTATAAACAAAAGAAGGATAAAAAAGAAAGGGGAACAAAGATGAAAGAAAGAAAGCAATACATTAAAATTTTATGTTCATTACTTAGCATAATGATTATTTTTTCAATGATATCTACTAGTGTATTCGCGGAGGTGCTAGATCCAGAAGTAGTGCCAGTCCATCCCACCCTACTAGAGAAGTATGAGGGTTTTTTCCCTGCTGAGGTAATACGGGTAACAGATGGTGTGTATGTAGCTCGCGGATATAACCGAGACAATCCTACATTAGTTGAAGGTACAGACGGCCTAATCGTAATCGATCCAGGTGAAAGTGTCATTGCAGCACAGATTGTAAAAGACGCTTTCAATTCTGAACTCGATAATATTTTTGACAAGAAGCCTGTCAAGGCAATTATCTACACTCATAGTCACGACTGCCATATACATGGTGCTTCTGTCTTTGCAGATAGTGAAACAGAAATAATAGCTCATGAAGACCTAATGGACTCCCTATTTGATGAGTGGTATGGACCAGTTTATCCATCACGTGCTACTGGTGGTGCAATGATGTCGGGAATCTTGTTTAATGATAGCCCTGCAATAGATAACAAGGGTTGGTATGCAGGATATGTACTTGCTGGAAATGATGTCCTAGGACCTTCTGGATTTCTGCCACCTACCATAACTGTAAAGGATGAGTTGAAAACAACAATTGCAGGAGTCAATCTCCATCTAATGGCTGCTCCTGGTGAGACCAGAGATATCATCATTATTTGGCTTCCAGATAAAAAGGTCTTGATAGAAATCGGCGTAATTTACGAGGCATTCCCAGCTTTGACAACAATGAGGGGTAGCCGTCAAAGAGACGCGCTAGACTATGTAAATAGCTTGAAACTATGTAGAAGTCTGAATCCTGAATACCTAGTTGCACTACACGGAAATAATCCTGTAACGGCTGGCGCGGATAATATTCGTCAGTATCTAACAAACTTTAGTGACGCAATTCAATTTATGAATGACCAAACCATACAATATCTGAACCAAGGCTACACAGCAGCAGAGATGATGGACCTAATTGAACTGCCACCTCACCTCGCAGCCAGCCCCTACCTTCAGGAAACATATGGTTCAAAGGACTGGAATATTGTCCATTTATTCCGCTA
>CAYRYO010000023.1:0-9538 GCA_964428475.1 uncultured Tissierellaceae bacterium | reverse complement strand
ACCTTCAGGAAACATATGGTTCAAAGGACTGGAATATTGTCCATTTATTCCGCTACAAATTCATGGATTTGTTTAAGTAAATAAATAATTTGAATTAGAAAAGGACAATTACTATTAGTATTCAATCAATAATTGCCCGATATTACCAAGATGTTTTGTATATAAAAACATCGCTCAATTGATATCTAAAAAATGTGTTCAAAATCATCTAACTATTTAGCAACTCTCGTGTATAAATAAATGAAGGAATAAAATGAAGGGGGGAATAATAATGTTAAATATTGATAAGGAACTTTTAAAAAAGGCAAAACAAGCTCAATCTGTAGAGGAATTAATAGAATTAGCAAAAGAAGAAGATTTTGAATTAAGCGAGGAATATGCAAAAGGGATCTTTCAAATGCTAAATTCCAAAGCTGGTGAATTAGAAGATGAAGAATTAGACAATGTAAGTGGTGGATCATGTGCACCAAAACCTCAACCATATAGTTGTCCTAACTGTGGTTTTGGTGAATATGAGCTTGAACACACACCACCAACACAAATACCAAAAATTTTTAAGGTTTGCAAGAGATGTGGAGATAAGAAAGTCTTTTATGATGGAAGACGTTATCATCATTAGGCTTATATTAAAAGTAGAAGCTCTCCTAGATGATAGGGGTGCTTCTACTTGCTTATATAGATGTAGATCATTGTTCGTATGCTATGACTACTTCTTTTCTAGTATTTATCCAATCACTTTAGTATTTGACATAAAGATAGGCAGATGTTATAGTTTTATTAATTGAATAAAATATTAAGTGCGACGTTAAAATGTCGATAAAAGGGAATTAAGTGAAAATCTTAAACGATCCGGTCGCTGTAAATGATAGATATGTTTAATAATGCCATTGCTAATGCGAGAAGGCTAAACATATTTGATTCATAAGTCAGAAAACCTGCTTAATATTTAAATTTATTACTATTTCCGACGAAAATAGGTAATTAGAAACATTATATTACTATTGTTTTCATGTTTTCGTATGATTTTTTATGGAAAATGAAAGATAATAGTATTTTTTTGTAATAATTCAAAGTAATAAAGTTCAATAATACGACATAGAGGAGATAAAAATGAAAAGAAAAGTAGGGATATTAGCAACTTTATTATTAGTATTAATTTTAAGTTTAGTAGGGTGTGGCAAAGATCAAGCAAACAGCAATAATGAGTCAGAAGAAACACAAAACCAGGTTGATGTAGAAAAAAATGCGGAAGAAGTAGTAGATGAAATTACATTAATAGACAATGCGGGAAGAGAGGTAAGCTTACCTTATCCAGTTGAAACAGCGGTTGTAGCTAATCGTTATAACTCTGAGTTAATAAGGGCTTCTGGTGCTATTGATAAGGTTATTGCTGTAGACTTAAATACGGCTCAAGATAGAGAATATTGGGCTCAATTTGATCCAGAAAATGTAATAGGAAAAGGGCAAAGGGAACTAAATTATGAAAAAATAATTGAATTAAATCCCCAAGTACTGATATTACCAGCAAATGGTTCATATGAAGAAGCAGAAGAAAAACTAGAGCCTTTTGACATAAAAGTATTTGTTATATCAGGTTATGATACATCGGATTTCAAAAATCAAGTAGAAAATATCGGAAAAATGTTTGGAACTGAAGAAAAAGCTCAAGCATTTTATGACTACTTCAATGATAAATTAGAATATATAAAGGAAAATGTTCCAGATGATTCCAAGAAGACATTATACCTTGAAATGACATCTAAATTAGCAACAGCATTTCCAGGGAGTTACTTTTATGACATGGCTGAGTTTGCTGGAGCAGAGAATATTTTTTCAACAAATTATCAGAACATAGATAAGTCAGAAATAGATCCGGAAGAAGTCATTAAAAGAAATCCAGATGTTATTGTCAAAGTAATAACTCCGGAACATCTAACAGGATCTGGTATTTATGAACCACCGACAAGGGATGAATTTTTAAATAGCTACAATGAAATAATTGGAAGAGTAGGCTGGGATGATATTACTGCTGTAAAAAACAATGAGGTCTATCATATGACTCAATTTAGCCATGGTGGAGCATCTAAGCTAGTAGGAACAATGTATATTGCTAAGTGGCTGTACCCAGATTTATTAGAAGAATTGGATCCTGATGAGGTGTTTAGGGCGTGGATTGAAGACTACCAAAGATTTGAAAATATAGAAGGACACTTTTATACCGCTGATGATCTCAAATGATAGAAAATAAAATATTAGATAACTATAGTAAAAATGAATTTAAAAAGCTTGTATTTCTAGTATTAGCATTAATAATCTTAATCATCGTTTCCTTAATATGTACATCATTAGGTGTAACGGATTCATCCTTAGGGGATGTATGGAGAGCCATAATAAAGGGGATATCTGGATCATTGGAATTAAGCACTGTAGAAAAAGTGATTCTCAATTTAAGATTACCTCGAACTGTTCTTGGCTTATTGGCAGGAGTAGGTTTATCAATATCTGGTGTCATTATGCAGGGGATAACAAGGAATCCACTTGTTAGTCCCTTTACTATAGGTGTATCTAGCGCAGCAGGATTTGGTGCATCTTTGGCCATTGTATTTGGTTTTGGATTTTTTGGAAGTTCACAGCTTGGTATAATAACAAATGCATTCATAGCTTCCATGATGTGTACGATTATTATATTTTTGATTGCCCGAAAAACATCATTAACCTCTGAATCCATAATACTGACTGGCATAGCTTTAAATTATTTATTCCAAGCCAGCTCAACAACCATACAATTCATAGCAAATGATGATAAATTGGCTAAAGTCATCAACTGGGCTTTTGGTACTTTAAATGGAGCAGAGTGGATTCATGTTAGGGCCGTAGGTCTATTTGTTATTCCATGTTTTTTAATATTACTCTTGTTAAATGAAAAATTTACCATTATGTCAACTGTGGAAGATGATCTGGCTAAAACAATGGGCATAAATCCGAGCTTTTTTCGAATGATTGGAAGCATACTCTCAGCTCTTGCAACTGCTGCAGTTATAAGTTTTACGGGAGTTATTGGATTTATTGGATTAGCTGCACCGCATATTACACGAGCAATTATCGGAAACAATTATAAATATTTACTAGTAGGCTCAGCTTTAATGGGGGCTTTATTAATTACAATATCTGATACAATCGGGAGATTAATTCTTTCACCAGTTATTATACCAGTGGGAATTGTAATATCCTTTTTAGGTGTACCAATTTTCTTGCATCAGGTAGTTCTTAATCGGAGGGATTGCTAATGGGTCTAAAAGTTGATAATGTAAATTTTTCATATGAGACTAAAAAAATCATCCAAGATATATTTTTTGAAGTTAAGGATTCTGAAATTTTGGCACTTCTAGGTCCAAATGGTGCAGGGAAAACAACCCTACTAAAATGCATCTTGGATTTATTAGAAAATAAAGGTGTTTATTCCATAGATGATATTAGCCTAAAAGATTTAAGTTTAAAAGAGAGAGCCAAATACATTGCTTATGTACCTCAGCATATGAATGTAGTATTTCCTATTTCTGTTTTTGATTATATCAAAATTGGGAAATCGTCTCAGGATAGAAAAAATGTCAAAGCAAATAATGAATCTATAGTTCAAATAATGAAAGAGTTTGAATTAGAAGATTTTGCATTTAAAAACATAAATCAATTGTCTGGCGGTGAAAGACAAAGAGTCATGATTGCAAGGGCAATGGCACAAGAACCCAGGGTTCTCTTATTGGATGAACCAACCAGTAATTTAGATATAAAACATCAAAAGAAAACAATGGAGATATTAAGGAATATTTCAAGAAAGCAAAATATAAGTGTGGTAATCTCAATTCATGATTTAAACTTAGCATCTAGATTCTGCAATAAATTTATGATTATAAAAGATAGTAAAATATTTGCCTATGGAAATGCAGATGAAGTTATAAGAGATGATATAATCACTGATACCTATGAGATTCCCTTAGAAGTGATTACACATGATCATAAGAAAATTGTGGTGATGATATAATCTTGAAACTGAAGTAAATCTATCTTTTTTAAGAGGTGTAAATCCTATAATTTGAAAAATAGCAGTTGTAATAAAGAGTATAATAAGTAGCCTTAACAAACTCTCCACTGCAAATATAATCGCACTTTTTTGAAGCAAAAATAACATTCCTAGACCTAAATATAAAATACCTGAGAAAATCATAGAATAAACATTTATGTTTTTTATTTTCAACTGTTTTATATTCATATTTTATATCCCCCTTTTAATTTTTTTTGATTATATTGATTAATAAATTATACTATAAAATAAGATTTTTTATCAGGTATTTTAACTTAAAAATAAACTTCTAAAATCATTTAACTATTTGGACAAGATTTGTAGGAAGTGTGGAGATAAGTTTAGCCAGTCTATATTTATTGTTAATTCTGACTAAATAAGGTATCATTAATATATTAGGATTTATGGGAAATCTAACATAATAATTGGATTGGGGGATATTTAATGGGCGATTCATCCAAGTCTATAGATGAGAAAACAATTAAAAATAAAAAACGTGTTCAAAATCATGGAGAAGTATTTACACCAAAGAGGATTACAAAACAGATGTTAGCCTTGCCTGGTATTGATGAAGCTTGTCAAAACTTGACAAATACCTTTTTAGAGCCTGCAGCAGGCGAAGGTGTATTTTTAATTGAAGTATTAAAGAGAAAAATAAAGATGGTAGGGGAAAAATATGGTGACAATTTAGGGATGTATGAGAATTATTCACTTCTTGCATTGTCTACACTATATGGCGTTGAACTACTTGAGGATAATGCCAGGAAGTGCATAATAAATATCTATCAAGTTTATTATGAAGCATATCAGAGGCAAGCAAAAAAACATGGCAAAAAAGCGAAAATCAAAGTATTAAATAGTGCAAAATTGATTATTTCTAAAAATATTGTAGAGGGCAATTTCTTGACTAAAATATCTGCTAATAGTCAACCTATTGTTTTTTGTGAATGGAAGGCTATAAACCTACATAAAGCAACTAAGACGATTATAGTTCAACGAACAGAATACACCTTGTTTGATATTGTTGATGGTGTAGAAAAGGAAAATGGAGAGACTTCAAGGCATTTGGCAAATACAGAACAATTGGATATGTTTAGCTTATTTGATAGTGAAAATATTACAAAAACACAAAAAAAACAAATGAAATATATACCTGTTAAGATCGTTGACCTATATAAGGAAGAGATGGAGGAAACGGATGAATAAAACAATGATTAAACCATATCAAGAATTGGATTTGAAAATCTATGCCTATACCCTACCTGAAGTTCCTTCTCATGACGGTTATGTCAAGATTGGGGATACAAGTAGAGAGGTAAAAAAGCGAATTCTAGAACAAGTTGGAACAGCAGGGCTTAATCCCAAAATACTCTTTGAAAAGCCTGCTAGGAAATCTGATGGCACTTGGTTTCATGATAAATCACTTCATCGTTTTTTAAAACAAAATGGGATTAAAAAAAATAATTTTAATAATTATGCAGATGAATGGTTTTATTTCAATGGAACCCTTGAAAAAGCAGAGATGTTGACGGATAAATATATCAATCGTGATTATGATAGCATTCAAATTGACGAGTTTAAGTCTGACTATTTACTTCGCAATGAACAGTCTAGGGCAGTTCAATCAACACTTGATTATTACAATAGTGGACAAGAACCTAAAGAATTTCTCTGGAATGCAAAACCACGATTTGGTAAAACGCTCACTTCATATGATTTTATAAGGAAGATTAAGGCACAGAATATTTTAATTGTAACCAATAGACCGACTATTGCAAACTCATGGTTTGACGATTTCAATGAATTTATCGCTTGGCAAGAACAAGCTATGAAGTTTGTTTCTGAAACAGATTCTTTGAAGGATAAGGCATTATCTCGTAAGGAGTTTGCTGACTATGCGATTTATACTGAATATGAAGATCCTTCACAAATTGCATTTATTTCCCTTCAAGACTTGAAAGGTGCAAAATTTGCTGGAGGACAATATGAAAAACTTGAGTGGGTTGCTAATCTTAATTGGGATATATTGATCATTGATGAAGCACATGAAGGTATAGATACAAGAAAAACAGATGTGGCATTTGATAAAATCAAGCGAGACTTCACCCTACATTTATCGGGTACTCCTTTTAAAGCCTTGGCAAATAATAAATTCAATGAAGAACAGATATTTAACTGGTCTTATGTAGATGAACAAAAGGCAAAATCAAATTGGGATTATACAATCGCAAGCAATCCCTATGAAAACTTACCAACATTAAGCCTCTTTACCTATCAAATGAGTAAGATGTTGGAAGACCGAGTATCAAAGGGTCTAGCAGTAGAAGATGATAATATTGATTATACATTTGATTTAAATGAATTTTTTAGAGTAAAAGAGAATGGTAAATTTGAATATGAAGAAAGTGTAAAAAAATTCCTAGACAATCTTTCTTCGGGCAAATTTCCTTTTTCAAAATCTGAACATAGAGAAGAATTAAAACATACATTTTGGCTTCTACAGCGAGTTAACTCTGCAAAGGCATTGGAAAAACTACTAAAGGCACATCCTGTATTTGGTGAATATAGGCTTGTACTAGCGGCTGGTGATGGGATAAGTGTAGATAGTGATTTAAACCTTGAAGAAATATTAGATTCTAAGAAAAACGAGAAAAGTTTTGATAAGGTAAAACAAGCTATTTCTGAAAATGAGAAAACTATAACATTATCTGTTGGACAACTTACTACAGGGGTTACCATTCCTGAATGGTCGGCAGTCTTTATGCTCAATAATATTAAGTCACCAAGTTTGTATTTTCAAGCGGCTTTTCGTGCTCAAAATCCTTATGAGTTTGTTTGCAATGATAAGCTTTATAGAAAGGAAAATGCCTATATTTTTGACTTTGCACCAGAGAGGACCTTGCTATTATTTGATGAATTTGCAAACAATCTATCAAGTGATAATATGAAAACCAGCGATGAACGTAAAAAGAAGATTAAAGAACTTCTAAACTTTTTCCCAGTTATCGGAGAAGATGATAAGGGGAATATGCATGAACTAGATACAAGCCAAATATTAACCATACCTAGACAGATAACATCCACAGAGGTAGTAAAAAGAGGATTTATGAGCAATCTTTTGTTTGCAAATATTGCAGGAATTTTTGCAGGGAATTCACCATTTAAAGAAATACTTGATAAGATAAAACCTGAAAAGAATAAACGCTTAACCAATCTCAGAGATGTAAATGTAACTACTCCAATGATTGATAATGATGGGAATGTCGATATTCCCAAAGATATTGTAATCAATAAAAGCAAGGATATTTTTGGACCAGCAATTTTTAAGGTTATGGAGGCAGATGATAGCTTTGAACTAGCTAGCGAAATAGTTATTAATGATAAAATAAATGATATTTTGGAGGATGGATTTAGCAAATTAAAGCAAACATTTAGTTTGAACAATATTCAAACAGATAATGCGAAAAAAGATGCTATTTCAGAGATTAAAGATGTAGTTGGGAAAAATATAACTATATATAATAATCAAGTTGAAGAAATAGAAACATATTTCTCAAGGGAAATCCAAAAGGCAGAAGATACTAAAGATCAAGCTAAAATGTATATATTAAAAGAAGAAGAAAAACAGAAAAAAGTTGAAATCAATCAAGAATTTAGTGAAAGCCTTAATACCGAAATAGCTGGAGTGGTTGAAACCGTGGTTGAAAAACAAATTACCAAGGTGGAAGAAAAGAAGGTAAAGACTACAGAAAATGATGTAAGGGATCATTTGCGTGGATTTGCGAGAACTATTCCTGCTTTTCTAATGGCCTATGGCAATGATGATACAAATTTGAAAAATTTTGAACAAAATATAGATGAACTTACCTTTAAGGAATTGACAAGTATTACCATAGATGAATTCAAGAAACTTCGTGATGGATTTGATTATATAGATGATGATGGGAATAATAGGAAGGTACCTGGATTATTCAATGAGTTTGTATTTGATGCTAGTGTTAAAGAATTTTTTACTACAAAAAATAGACTCTCAAACTACTTTGATGAAAGCGTTACCGAGGACATTTTTGATTATATTCCACCACAAGAGACAAATCAAATCTTCACTCCTAGAAAAGTAGTTGAGCTTATGGTTGACCTGCTTGCCAAGAAAAATCCAGATATATTTAGCAACCCTAATGCAAGGTTTTTAGACCTATACTCTAAGAGTGGACTCTATATCACTGAAATCGTAAAGCGATTAAATGAGGGATTAAAAGAGCAAATTCCAGATAGACAAGAGAGGATAAAATGGATTTTAGAAAACCAAGTATATGCTTTTGCACCAAGCAATATAATCTATAATATTATTAAAAACTATATATTTGCTGACTATAAAGATATTTCAAATAAAAATATTATTGAGTGTGACTTGAGTAGGTATGTTGAAAGTGCTAGTGCAGGAGAAAAAATAATAGAAATCTTTGGAGGTGAAGATTTGAAATTTGATGTGATAATTGGCAATCCACCATATCAGGAAATGGACGGAGGTGCACAAGCAAGTGCTAGACCACTCTATCATCATTTTGTAGATTTAGCCAAGGAATTGGATCCAGATTTAATTTCTTTTATCATACCAACCCGTTGGTATGTAGGGGGCAAGGGACTAGATGATTTTCGGGGGCAAATGTTAGAAGATATTCATATAAGAGAACTACACGATTGGTTGACGCCTGAAGATATATTTCCCAATATAAATATTCGTGGTGGTGTCTGCTATTTCTTGCGAGATAAGAACTACGATAATAGTGAAAACCTCACGCGAGTTGTAAGCTATGAGAACAATGAAATCATTGAAGATACGATGAGACCTATGAAAATCAAAGATATTGATATATTTGTTCGAGATGGAAAAGCTAGGTCTATTCTTAATAAAATTGACAATAAGGGTAGTATAAGTTTAATGGATTATATCTCTCCAAGGAATCCATTTGGTTTTTCTACAAATTTTACTAAAGATATTGGATTTAAAAAGGATAGCCATATGTTGGAGGAACCAATTAGATGTTATGCTAATAAAGGTATCGTTGGATATGTTGAATTAGCTAAAATAAGAAAAAACCTATCATGGATTAAAAAATGGAAGGTTTTAACTCCTTATTCTAATAATATAGGAACTGAATTAAAAGATGATAATCTTAATACAATTGTTGCTGGTTATAATTCGATATGCACGGAAACTTATTTGGTAATTGGTTGTGAATTGGAATTAGAACAAATAAGTGCAAATTATTTAGCTAAATATATGAACTCTAAATTTGTAAGATTCTTACATGGTTTATCTAAGAATAGTCAACATGGTACTAGGAGTACCTATAGATTTGTTCCTTTGCAAGATTTCTCCCATGACTCGGATATTAAATGGGATCTTTCTATTCAAGAATTGGATAAGCAACTATATAAGAAATATGGATTGTCTCA
>CAYRYO010000022.1:25511-29698 GCA_964428475.1 uncultured Tissierellaceae bacterium | reverse complement strand
AGTCAAATCTTTAATTCTTTTACTTAAGTCCATTTTCAAACCTCCATTAATATTTATTTTACTAGCTTTCTATAGTTTTTCTATAGCCTTCTTCATTTTATCCATAGCTTCTTCAATCTGCTCATAACTACATGCATAGCACATTCTGACAAAACCTTTTCCGTACTCTCCAAAAGAAGCTCCAGGTACTATAGCTACTCCAGCTTCCTCAAGAATATATTTACAGAATTCATTTTCTTCCATTCCTAAACCTTCTATATTAGGAAATGCATAGAAAGCTCCTTTTGGTTTCAATACCCTTATTCCATCTATTTCAGACAATTTCTTGTATATCAACTCTCCTCTTCTTTCAAATTCCTTGAGCATTCCACTTATAAACTCTTCGCCATCATTATAAGCTGCTGCTGCTCCCGCTTGGGCAAATGAAGTTGCACAAGTAGAGAAGTTTTGATGAACTTTTGTTAGATATTTAATTATATGAGCAGGCCCCATAGCATATCCAATTCTCCAACCCGTCATAGAAAATGTCTTAGAAGCTGAATTTATTACTATAGTTCTTTCTTTCATACCTTCAACAGATGCTATGCTGAAGTGTTCTCCCTCAAACAAGAATTGATCATATGTTTCATCTGAAATTACTATTAAGTCCTTTTCTATAGCTAATTTAGCAATCTTTTCTAAATCTGCTTTTTCTATTATAGCACCTGTAGGATTGTGAGGAGTATTTATAAGTAGTATTTTAGTTTTGTCCGTTATTCCATTTCTTAAATCTTCTACCTTTAAACTAAATTCGTTTTCCATCTTCAAAGGTACCTCTACTAATTTTACATTAGCTATTATAGCTTGGTCTAAATATGCTGGGAAATAAGGTCCTGGTACTAATATTTCATCTCCTGGATTCATAAGTGCTAGCATTGCTACTCCAATTGCCTCACAAGCACCAGCAGTAACTACTATCTCACTTTTAGGATCATAAACTAAACCATGATCTCTTTTATACTTATCTGTAATAGCTTGTCTTAGTGGTTCAATGCCTGCCATAGCAGTGTAGTGAACCATTCCCTCATCTAATGCCTTTTTTACAGCTTCTTTGGCTATTTGTGGAGAATCAAAATCAGGTTTTCCTATTTCCATGTGAATAATCGACTTACCAGCTGCTTCTAATTCTAAAGCTTTTTGAAATACTTCATAAAGTCCGCCTTCAAAACAAAAGTCCTGTACTCTGTCATTGGTTTTTATCATCTTATTCCCCTCCTATTTGTTTACCCTATTTTCAGCTTCCTTGCCTGATAATACTCTAACTACTTCTCCAGCCGCCCTTTTTCTAAGTTCATTGTAAGAATCCTCTGTAAAGAAAGCAGCATGAGGTGTAATTATTAAATTTTCTAATTCTAATAATTCACTACCTACTGCTGGTGGTTCTACTTCCGTAACATCAATTGCAGCTCCTGCAATAAGTTTATCTTTTAAAGCTATTATTAAATCTTTTTCATTTACCAGGGGACCTCTAGATGTATTTACTAATATGGCAGTATCCTTCATCTTCTTGAATACATCCAAATTAAACATATGCTCAGTTTCTGGGGTTAATGGACTATGAATAGAAATTACATCAGATTCTCTGATAATAGTTTCAAAATCTACCAATTTTGCTCCGTGCTCTTCTGCCATTTCATCAGTAATATATGGATCATAAGTCAACATTTTAAAACCAAAAGCCTTAGCCTTGCTAGCTAATTGTCTTGCTATCTTACCAAATCCAACTATTCCAAGCGTCTGTGTACTTAATCTTCTCATGGCTGGAAAACCTGTCTTTGTTATTACACTTTGAATATCCCATATCCCCTCTCTCACATGTTTATCATAAGTAGGTATATGTCTTAGCATAGACAGCATCAAAGACATTGCAAAATCTGATACTTCATCTAAACAATAATCTGGTACATTTGTAACTGTAATATCTCTATTCTTGGTATTTACTAAATCAATATTATTAAAGCCTATTCCCTGTCTAGCAATAATCTTACATTTTTCTAAAGTATCCACATCTTCAGCTGAAATCTCCCTATCAGCTATTATAATTCCATCCGCATCTTTAATCTCTTCAAAAAATAAATCTAGATCATCATTTGGAACAAAAGTTAAGTTTGCATCAATACCAGATAATATTTCTGCTTCTATATCTGGATTGTCTACTAATACTGAATGTACTACTACCTTTGGCTTATTCATTTGTAATGCCTCCCTTTGTTTTCTTCTAGCTTTTAAAATTTATGGTTTGAACTATAAATTTACTTTGATTTACATAGTATCTTGTATTTGTATTTGTATACAACATATATGAAAAAAATTATAATTGACTCTATAAATATTCAATTATAATTTTTTCATCTTAATGTAACTAACAATATTGTTTCCTTAACATCTTGTAGATGATCTTTCATTATTGTTTGAGCCTTTATGCTATCTCTCTCTTCTATTGCCTCTGCTATCAGCATATGTTCTTTAACAACAGTTACTGCTCTTTCCGTAAAATCAGTAGAACGTAAATATCTATTATACGATTCGTTTAGCATAAGTATTTGTTCTTCAACCAAGTGATTTCTAGAACTTCTTGCAAATAGAAGATGAACTTCTCTGTCAACATCCAAATATTCCTCAGTATTTAAAGGCTTTTCCAAAGCTAATTTATATTGTATTCCTAATAATTTATTTATCTCTATAATATCACATTCTGTTCTATTTAATGCTGCTAATCTTACACTTAACATTTCTACAACTTCTTTTAACTCATATAACTCTAAAAAATACTTAGTAGATAATTCTGTTACACAAGTTCCCTTACCAGGTACAATTTCAACCAAAGATTCAAAAGATAATCTTTGAAGCGCTGCCCTTAAAGGTGTTCTACTAATGCCAAGTTCTTCTGAAATACGATCTTCAATAATTACTTCCCCTGGCTTTAAATCCATAGATAAAATAGTTTTCTTCAGGATATGATATGCCTTGTCTGTTAGACTACCCTTGCTCTTTATTGCCTGTAATTTCAATCTATAATCTCCCCCCCTAGCTTGATATTACCATTTGAATTTTATTAATTTATATTTAAAATATACAGTATAATGAATAAATTGTCAACTCAATATATTTCATTTCTTGCAATGATTTTAAATTTTTGCACTTTTTCGTGTTTTAGTGTATACAAATACTATTGTATGTGGTACAATTAAAAACAAATCAATAATCTATATGATTTAGTGTCAATTTTGGAGGTGACCCTATAGGTGAATTAAGCATTTAAATTTCAACGAAGATTGCATTTTTTTATATTAATACTATTGTAAGGAGGACTATAAAATTGAAAATTATAAAATGGTTAGATGATAAGTTTGAAGAATCCATCTTGATAGTAAGTCTTGTATTCGCAGTTGCCATAATATTCGCTCAAGTTCTTATGAGATATGTATTTAAAAACTCACTTTCATGGAGTGAAGAATTGGCTAGATATATTTTCCTTTATCAAATTTGGTTGGGAGCAAGCTACGCAGTAAAGCGTACAAGTCATTTGAGAATTGAAATAATTAAAACAAAACTTTCACCAAAAAATAAAATAATATTTGATACATTTGCATTGACAATATGGTTAATATTCTCTATTTTCTTGGCATCTAAATCTTTTTCTTTAACTGTTGCCATATTCCAAAGAGGTCAATTGTCACCAGCAATGAGGATGCCTATGGGCTATGCTTATGCTTCTGTACCAATCGGATCAGGACTTATGTGTATTAGGTTAATACAACAGATGTTCATTAATAAGAAGAAACTCAAAACAGTTGATGATACTGAAGGGAGGATACTATGATTATTCTAATCTTATTCTTATTGTTATTTGTACTTATAACTCTCAGTGTGCCAATAGGTATCTCATTGGGAGCTGCAACAGCTATCACGCTTTTATTTAGCAATGATATTTCATTAATGGTTATAGCTCAAAATGCCTTTGCAGCATTAGATTCCTTTCCTCTAATGGCCATACCATTTTTTATCTTGGCAGGTAATTTAATGAGTTATGGTGGAGTATCTAAGAAATTACTTACTTTTACAGATAGTTTAATTGGACATATCACAGGTGGATTGGGTGCAGTTACAACACTTACATGTATGTTCTTTGCTGCAATATCTGGATC
>CAYRYO010000022.1:0-25411 GCA_964428475.1 uncultured Tissierellaceae bacterium | reverse complement strand
TACTTGGAATATCTGATAATAAAATAGTGATATTATTACTAATCAATCTTATATTATTGTTAGTAGGATTGTTTATTGATAATATTTCAGCAACTGTTATTCTTACACCTATTTTATTGCCAATAGTAGTTAATCTA
This sequence comes from uncultured Tissierellaceae bacterium, assembly GCA_964428475.1. Lineage (GTDB taxonomy): Bacteria > Bacillota > Clostridia > Tissierellales > Tissierellaceae > JARICQ01. The sequence continues at coordinate 25,274 of CAYRYO010000022.1, read as the reverse complement.
GGCATTAGCCCTATACACTTTGGAATTATTATGACAGTGAACTTAGCAATAGGATTTTCTACTCCCCCATATGGAGCCAATATATTTGTGGCATCGGCAATTGGTGGTGTTCCCGTAGAAGATATGGTTAAGCATTTGATACCATTTATCGCCATAAATATCGCAGTATTGTTGCTAGTAACATTTATACCAGCAATTTCAATGGGATTATTACAAATACTAAGATAAGATTTTAAATAAATTATTTTAAGTTGGAGGTGACTATTTCTTATTGTTTTAAAGTCAATACCATATGTTAAGAGAGTTTTACAAATTTAATTACATGGAGGTTATAAAAATGATGAAGAAATTTTCTTTAGTACTGGTTATTTTATTAGCTATAAGCGTTGGTTTGGTTGGATGTAGTGGAAATACAGATACAGGTTCAGATAGCGGTGATAGTGATAAGGTAACTACAATTAGAATTTCACATGTTTTAGCAGAAGATCATCCTTCTAATACTACATTAGTTGATGTTTTTAAACCTGAAATCGAAAAGAATTCTAATGGAAAATTAAAAGTAGAGATTTATCCAAATGCTCAATTAGGTTCTGATAGACAAGCTATTGAAGCTGTAAGTTTAAATACCTTAGAAATGTCAGTACCAGGTGGACCAGTTTTATCAGGTTTCTATGAACCATTTATGATATTTGACTTACCATTTATCTTTAATGATAGAGAAGCTGTATATGCTGCTATGGATGGCGAACTTGCTGTTAAAGCTAGTGAAGGTCTAGCAGATCAAAATATTATGATTTTAGGAATCGGTGAAAATGGATTTAGACATATTACAAACAACAAAGGTCCTATTAACACTCCAGAGGATTTAGATGGAATGAAGATAAGAACTATGGAAAATCCTCTTCATATGGCAGCTTTTAAGGGAATGGGTGCAAACCCTACTCCAATAGCTTTCGGAGAACTATTTACAGCATTACAGCAAAAAACTGTTGATGCACAGGAAAATCCCGTAGCTATAATATTAACATCTAAATTTAACGAAGTTCAAGATTATCTTACTTTAACTGGACATGTATTTGCAAACTGCCCTTATATAATTAGCAAAGAGTTTTACGATGGACTATCTCCAGAGCTTCAAAAAGTTGTAACTGATGCAGTTGATAAGACTGTAGTAGCTCAAAGAGAAAGACTAGCAGAACTAGAAACAAACTATATAGAAGAATTAAAAAGTTCAGGTATGGAGATAAATGAAATTACTGCTGAACAAAAAGCATTATTTGCTGAAAAGGCAAAACCAGCTTATGATTTATTTGAAGAAAAGTTTGGCGATGAATTAATTAAATTAGCAAAATCCTATAATAAATAATATTTATAAGGATTGATATAAGGACTTGTTAATTCAAGTCCTCATATCCCCCCATAAAGGAGAGATATACATGGTTGCAGGATTAGTAAGAGAATGGGATGAAGTAATCCTTCCCAAAATGGTATTGGTTGAACAAAACTTTCATAAAGATAATAAATTAAATATAAAGGATGAATTAAGATCTCAATTTAACTTACATAAATTAGCTGATAGGCTAAAGCCTAAGTCAAAAGTAGCAGTTGCAGTAGGTAGCAGAGGTATTACTGATATAGATATTATAACAAGGGAAATTATAGACATTCTAAAGGATTGTGACTTTGAACCATTTATTGTCCCGGCTATGGGAAGTCATGGAGGTGCTACTGAAATTGGCCAAATTGATATATTGAATAGCTTGGGAATTACCGAAGAAAAGATGGGTGTTTCTATACTTTCATCACTGGAGGTTGAAAAAATTGGGCAAACACAAATCGAGTCCCATCATCTAAATTTCCCTGTATTTATTGATAAGTTGGCATATAATTCAGATGCTATTGTTGTAATAAATAGAGTTAAGCCACATACACTTTTTAGACATGACTATGAAAGTGGTTTGATGAAGATGCTAGCCATCGGCTTAGGTAAGCATATGGGAGCTACTATAGCTCATAGAAATGGCTTTGATATTTTTGGTGAAGTTATACCTGCTGTTGGACAGGAAATCTTGGAGAAAGCACCTGTTTATTTTGGAGTTGCCATTGTCGAAAATGCCTTTGAAGAAACTTCTGACCTTAAAATTGTTCCCAAAGAAGACTTTTTGGAGATTGAAAAAGAACTCTTAATTAAAGCAAAATCTATAATGGGAAAAATCAAATTAGATGATTTAAATCTTCTAATTGTAAATCAAATGGGAAAGGAATTTAGTGGAGATGGAATGGACCCAAATGTAACTGGTCGTTATTGCAATCCTGATATCAAACCAGATATAAATATTCAGAGAATAGTCTTGCTTGATATATCTGATAAAAGCCACGGAAATGCAACAGGAATAGCTGCTGCAGATATAATTACTAAGAGATGTTTTGAAAAAATGGATCTATTTAGCACATATGTAAATGCATATACTGCCACTACACTACGTGGTTCACAGACTCCTTTTATTATTGATACTGATAAAGAGGCTATCCAGGTGGCACTCACTTCTTGTGTAAGATTCGATAAGGACAAGCCTAGAATAGTCTATATTCCAAATACTTTGCACTTAAAACATCTATGGGTATCAGAGGACATTGCCCAGGAAATAAGGAATTTTCCTGATTTTGAGATAATAGGTGAAGCTGAAGAGATGTTATTTGATTCTAAGGGACAGTTAATCAATCTTCCTATTTAATAGTTAAGATTGATTAATACACTTAATTGCGTGCCTTTATTAATTTCACTCACCAGCTTTATCTTCCCATAATGCTGTTCTACTATATGCTTAACAATAGAAAGACCTAAGCCTGTGCTTTGAGTCTTTTTTGTCCTACTCTTATCTACAGTATAAAACCTTTCAAATATCCTACTTTGCTGAGAAACAGGAATACCTATGCCTGTATCTGTAACTTTAATAACAGCCCAATCATCTTGGCTTTTAATCTCCAAATTTACACTTCCACCAGAAGGCGTATATTTGATGGCATTATCTAAAAGATTATATATCAACTCTTCAATCATATCTTCATTGCCATTTATAAAAGTAGATTTACCATATAGATTTAAATCTATATTTTTTTCAACTGCAATAAATTTTAATTTATCTACTATGTTTTCCCCAATACTGTAAATGTCAATAAGATTAAAATCTTTACTATATTCCTCTTCTTCGATTTTAGATAATTTTATTATAGAATCAATAAGGTTTAGCAATCTATATCCCTCTTCTCTAATAGTTGAGGCGAACTTTTTAATGTCTTCCTGTTTTGCCATCCCATTTTCAATCATTTCTGCATATCCATTGATAGAAGTTAAAGGGGTTTTTAACTCATGGGATACATTTGCAGAAAATTCCCTCCGCATTAAATCAAGTTTATATTTCTTAGTGAAATCAACCAATAGTATAAGAAGGCCTACCAACATATTATTACTTAAAACAGGATTAATATATATATTCAAATATTTTTCTCCTTGATTTAATATTAGCTCTTCACTAGAATTGTTATCTATTGACTTATCTAAGGCTTCATATAACTTTATACTTCTGGATAATTTTATAAAATCATTGCCATAATACGATAAATTGTTATCTCCTTCAAGGAGTTTAACACCACTGTCATTGGTGGATAATATTTTTTTGTTTTTATCTATAAATATAAGACCTTCCTCCATACTAGAAGTTATTACATCCATAAGTGCAGCTTTTTCTTCTAAGCTTTTAATAGTATGCATTATTTGTTTTTCCTGTGTCTCTACCTTTTTTATAAAGGGCATGATTTCATCATAAATAATAAATTCATCTAATTCTTTATTGCCCGCAAGTCTTTCCATATTTTCAACAACATTTTCAACTGGTTCTAATATTTTTCTAGTAAGTATGGAAGATGTAAAAAATGACAGTAATAATATCAGAAATATAATTAAAAATACAAAAGGCAATATATTTGTAAAATGAGAAAATATAGTGGCTCCCTGACGAGATATCCTAAGTATAGAATCGTTAGAAAGCAATACCGCATAATAATAAGTATCTTCATCCAGGGTAGTAGAATTTCTTATTGCTTCTCCTTCTCCAAATTCTAAGGCATCCTTTACCTCTTCCCTATCAAGATGGTTTTCCATGCTTTGAGGATCTGCCATATTATCAAATAATACATTGCCATCCAAATCTATTATGGTAAGTCTAATATTTGGATCTGCATTTTTCATTAAAGAATCAACCGTTATATCATCCAGAGGTGATAGAATATTTGACATTATATTTCCATAGTCCTTCAATGCTTTTATTTCACTTTTCACATGAAAATCATAAAAGGCAAAGAGTAAAAATGCTGTAACTACTAAAGCAACTAAGGCAGATAAGGTAGCTATATTTAAGTAAATTTTCCTTTTCATAAAATACTTCCCACCTTATATCCTACATTTCTTATAGTTTGTATTAACTTCCCTTTTTTACCAAGTTTCTGTCTTAAGGTTGCAATATGAACATCTACAGTTCGAGTCTCACCTTCAAAATCAAAACCCCAAACCTGATTCATAAGTATTTCTCTTGTTAGCACTATATCTGGATTTCTCAATAAAAAGTAAATTAATTCAAATTCTTTATATGTCAAATTCACTATTTTATTATCTACACTTACTCTTCTTTTTTCGTAGTCAATTGAAATACCACTGAAGGATAAATTATTTGAAGGAGAAGGTGTATTAGTCCTTCTCAAAACAGCCTTCACCCTAGAGAGTAGCTCCATAACTCCAAAAGGTTTTGAAATATAATCATCTGCACCCATATCAAGGCCCTTTACCTTATCAAATTCAGAAGCCTTTGCCGTAATCATTATTATAGGAATGTCCTTTAAAACAGGATCACATTTAAGTTTTTTAAGGATTTGCAAACCATCCTCACCAGAAAGCATGATGTCTAAAAGAATTAAATTGGGAATAGAACTATAAATTTTGGAAAAAAATTTATCTCCATCTTCAAATCCTTCAGCTTCAAAGCCACCATTTTCTAGAGCATAGACTATTAATTGCCTGATGCTCTCATCATCTTCCACGCAATATATCTTAAACATATTATCACTCCTATGTTTTTAATTTATATGATCTCCTGTAATTGAAAACAAAACCCATTCAGCTATGTTTTCAGCATGATCTCCTATCCTCTCAAAATATTTGGCTATCATAAGGAAATTAATAGCTTGTTCTCCATTATTTACATCCTCTCTGATTAAAAGGATGAGTTCATCTTTTATTATATCAAATAAATGGTCTACTTTATCATCAAAATTAATTACTTGATAGGCTAAATCTATATCATGATTTACAAAGGCATCAATGCTCTTTTTTACCATATATATAGTGGCTTCAGCCATTTGGGGAATATGAGTTAATTCCTTAATATATTTTTCGCTTGAAAATAGCAATGATATCTCAGAGATATCTTGAGCATGGTCCCCAATTCTCTCAAGATCGGTTATCATCTTTAATATGGAAGATATAAGCCTTAAATCTCCTGCTACTGGATGTTGTTGCAATATGAGTTTCAAACATTTGCTTTCAATATCCCTTTCCATATTATCTACTTCAATATCTCCCTCAATAATTTTTTTTGCCAAATTCGAATCTCGATTTATTAAGGCTTCTACGGCACTTTTAATTCTATCCTCCACCAAACTTCCCATTTTTATAAGTTCATTATTTAGCAAATCTAATTCTTTATCAAAATTACTTCTCATATTTACACCTCCTTTAAATTTTTAACCAAATCTGCCAGTGATATAGTCTTCTGTACGTTTATCCTTTGGTTTTGAGAATAAAATACTTGTATCCTCAAACTCTATAATCTCTCCATTTAAAAAAAATGCAGTCTTATCAGATACCCTAGTAGCTTGTTGCATATTGTGAGTAACTATTATAATAGTATACTCTTTTTTTAATTCTTGGATTAAATCTTCAATCTTTCCAGTGGAAATGGGGTCCAAGGCACTAGTAGGTTCATCCATTAACAGTACTTCAGGCTCCACTGCTAATGCCCTTGCTATACATATTCTCTGCTGTTGTCCGCCAGACAATCTTAAAGCACTCTTTTTCAAATCATCTTTTACTTGGTCCCAAATAGCAGCTCTTTGTAAACTCCTTTCTACTATTTCATCTAATTTAGATTTCTTTTTTATATTATGAGTCCTAGGACCATAGGCAATATTATCATATATACTCATAGAAAAGGGATTAGGCTTTTGAAATACCATACCAACTCTTTTTCTCAATAAATTAACATCCACATTTTTAGAAAATATATTTTTATTATCCAAATTTACTTGTCCTGTAATCTTACATCCTTCAACAATATCATTCATACGGTTTAAACTCTTCAATAGAGAGGATTTACCACATCCAGAAGGACCTATAAAAGCAGTTATTTGATTTTCTTCAATGTCCATATTAATATCCTTTAAAGCATGAAAATCTTCATAAAATAAATTTAAATCTTTTACACTGATTTTATTCATTATATCTTCCTTTCCCTAGTTTATTACTCATATAAGTTGACAAGGCATTTATGGTTAAAATTGTAATTAATAGTATTACTCCAGTGGCATAAGATTGATTCACATGAAATCCCTCTGTAGAAAGTAAATACATATGAAGAGATAGGGTTCTACCAGAAGAAAACAATCCATTAGGTATTTTAGATGCTGTTCCTAAAGTATAGATAAGAGCAGCAGTTTCTCCAATAATTCTGCCTACAGACAATATAAGACCTGAAAGAATCCCCGGCATAGCAATAGGAAGAACAGTTTTAAATATAGTTCTAAGCTTGCCAGCCCCAAGAGCAAAACTAGCTTCTCTCAAGCTAGAATCTACAGATAAAAGAGCTTCTTCTGTAGTCCTTATTATTAGAGGCAATACCATTATAGTAGCAGTCAAAGCTCCAGCCAAAAGTGAATATTGAAAACCTAGTCTAATAACAAAGAATAACATTCCAAACAAACCATACACAATAGAGGGAATGCCTGCCAGAGTTTCTGTAGTTATTCTAATGATTTCAACCAATCTACTATTTTTTTTAGCATATTCTATTAAATAAAATCCCGTAAAAACACCCAGAGGAGTAGCTATTATAAGAGTAAGTGATACTAGCATTATAGTAGTTATAATAGCTGGAAAAATCGATACATTCTCTGATGTATATTCAAATTCAAATAATGACAATTGTAAATGAGGAACACCTCTAAATAAAATATATCCAATAATGAAAAACAAAATACTAAAAGTCAAAAGGGCAGAGGATTTAACTGCAAATCTAGTAATTTTATTCAATTTAATGCCCTCCTTTTAACTATTAAAAAAATTCCATTTATAATTAATATAAATACAAATAACACAAGTGCAGTTGCAATAAGGGCTTCCCTATGGGTATCAGCGGCATATGCCATATCCATAACTATATTGCTAGTAAGAGTTCTTACACCCTTAGTAATCCCAGCAGGCATACGAGGTTGATTACCTGCTACCAATATAACAGCCATAGTTTCACCTATTGCACGGCCTACCCCCAATATAACAGAAGAAATAATCCCCGATTTTGCTGTTGGTAAAACTACTGCCATTACTGATCTCTCATGACTAGCTCCTAAAGCTATACTTCCTTCATAATAAGCTTCTGGTACAGCATTTATAGAGGCCTCTGATATACCTATAATAGTGGGAAGTATCATTATCCCCAAAAGCATAGATGCCGTAATGATATTCATTCCTGTGCCTCCAAATATACTTCTGATAAATGGAACTATTAAAGTTAGAGCAAAAAAACCATATATAATTGAAGGAATACCAGCCATAAGATTTATACTAGCTTTTAAAAATTTATGCAATCTTTCATTGCTAAACTTTGCAAGATAAGTTGCAGTTAAAACTCCAATGGGAACTCCTATGATAATAGCACCTAGAGTAATATATAAAGATCCTAGTATCATAGGAAGTATTCCATATGAAGGGGGAGTATTAGAGGGCTTCCACTGTGTTCCGAGTAGAAAGTTTCTCAGTCCATATTCTTTGATAAATGGAAGTCCCTCACTAAAAATAAACACACATATCAATATAATAGCAAGAATTGATGTCATTGCAGATAAAGTAAAAATGAATTTCATAAAGCCTTCAAATGATTTCCTTTTCATGAATTTCTCCTTTGATTTCTTAGTATCTATTTTGCTTCATCCCAAACCGTTATTTCACCAGTATAAATTGATTTTACTTTGTCTAAACTAAGAGACTCAAGGGGGTTTTCACCGTTTACTATTACTGCAATACCATCTATGGCAATAGCTTGATGGCTTAATACTTCTTTTTCAGATTCTTTTAATTGTCTTGATGCCATTCCAATATCAGCACTAGCTTCTATAGCAGATTGCATACCCGCAGAGGAACCTGTAGATTGAATTTCTATTGAAACTTCAGAATGTAAATCTTCATATTTTTCAGCTAGTTTTTCCATTACAGGGCTAACTGAAGTAGAACCTGCTATTATTAAATTCCCTTCTTGACTAGATCCATCATAATTTGTCAATTCTCTACTTACCTCTACATAGCCTTCTTCCACGACTATACTTTGACCCTCTGAACTCATTATAAAACTTAGAAAATCTTCTGCAAGAGAAGTCAGGTTTCCCTTATATGCAATATTAAAAGGCCGTGAAATTTTATAAGAGCCATTTTGAACATTTTCAGATGTAGCTTCCACATTATCAATTTTTAGAACTTTAACTGTATCATTTAAAGAACCAAGGGATATATATCCAATGGAATCTTTGTCACCAGCTACAGTAGTCATCACAGCATCTGTTCCATTTTGAATTATAGCTTCTTCATAGGTATTATCAGTTTCATTGCCATCTGAATCCTTTTCCAAAATACCTACTATTTCAATAAAGGCACCTCTTGTCCCAGAACCATCCTCTCTGCTCACTACATTGATGGTGTCTGAAAGCACTGAACCTTGACCATCTTCCTTGTCCACTTGACTACAGCCAGTAATAAGAATCAACACTAAAGTTAAAGCTAATAATAAACTAATTGTTTTTTTCATATAATCTTCCTTTCATTTTGAATTTAATTAAAGTTTATAGCAGCAATGTAAAATCTAATATGCAAGTAAGGTTAAAACTATGTAAAATCTAATAATCTTTAAAATTATAATTAAAAAAATAGTTATTAAATCAACAATAAAACCACAACAGAATTCTGTTGTGGTTTTATTGTTGATTTAAGGTGGTTCTGTTAATTTATAGCTGAATCCAATAACGATTTATTGTGTCGTCATCTACTGTTATTGCCTTTTCAAAAATACCGCCATTTGCAATTATTGTTTTTTTACTTGCAAGGTTATCAAAGTTACAAGTCACAAGAACCTTAATTAACCCATACTCTTTGCAATTAATAAGATTTAGTCTAAGCATTTCTGTTGCGTAACCTTTTCTTCTTTCAGAGGGTCTAACTGAATAGCCAATATGACCTCCCCAAACACTTAGAACAGGATGATTAATGTGATGCCTAAAATCAATTACACCGATAATTTTATCATCATCTAGTCTTATTGCAATAAAGGTATTAGAACATACTTTATCTTTTGGGCAAGTTTCTTCATTTTCAAGCATATTAATTCCATCAATCCATTCTTCGGCTGAAGAACATTCTCTTAAATTACCACAACCATCCATGCTATCACCAGAGTCGAGAAACTCTTGACGATATTCCATGATATCATTAGAATATTTCAAAGTAGCTTTTATCAATTTGATTTGAGACAAATATATCACCCTCCTATATTTAATTTAGATCTTCTTTATATATTACTTTAAGCAGTATTTCTACTTTAAGTCTACTTATTGGATCTTGTAAATCTATATCTATTAAATCCTTTATATATTCTATTCTCTTTCTTACAGTATTTATATGAATAAATAACTTCTTAGCAGTTAAGCTATAATTCATATTTGATTCCAAGTAGATATTTAGAGTTTCAATAAGCTCTTTGCTTTTATCTTTATCTAACAAATCTTTAATAATATTTTTCATTATATTTATTTCATCAGATTTTATATCTATCCAAGCCAAGGCCCCTAATTCAGAATAAGTAATATAATACAAATCACCATATAATATATGTCCCATTTCTAAAGCTTTTAAAGCTCTTCCATAGCTTTTATATGTATCTGTTAAGAGAGCTGGAATGTCTGATATACCAAAGTTTAAGTTAATATCAGTTATATCTTGTTTTAATAAATTGTTAAATTGATTAATTGATTTTTTAATATTTTTTATATTATCCTCTGTTGATAAACTTCCATCAATAGGAATTAAAAACAAATAGCTATTTTCACTTACCAATGCTAGCCTTGCTTCTAGTTTCCCAAAACTACTTTGAAATTTTCTTTCAATAGTTTCTATTTCTATAAAGTTTTTACCTTCTTTGTCTTTTGCTATCACTAGCAGATATTCTATTTGTGTATCTAAGTTTATTTCTTTTGCTCTTTCTATAACATTATCTTTATCAGCTAATTTTTCATTTAACATATCAATTATAAGTTTTTTAAATCCTACATCCCTCAAACTTTGCGATACCAGTATTTGTTCATAGATAGATTGAATAAGTAAAAATCCTATCCTTAGTGCAAATTGATCAAAATAATCTATTAATCCTTCAGCTTCTAATACAATAAAATAAGCCTTTACCTTTTTATCAACTTTTACAGGTATTTTAATCCAGCTAAATGGAAGCTTGTATTTTTTGTCAATAAATCTAAATCTAGTTATCTTTAGATTGTCACATAGAACTTCTGTAGTATGCTTAAATGAAGGATCCCAAAAGTCTGAAAGATTTAGTTCTGCTGAAATCTTTTTAAACATAGGTGAACTATAGTAGGGTTTATCATTTAGAACATCATATAGCATTGCTGGAAATTTCATTTCTTTTTCTATTTGATATAGTATTTTATTTATTTTTCTATTTTGATATGAGATATCCGATATAGTCTTTGTATTTATACCTTCTATTTTAAATTGCTTTATTTTATTATTCATCACTAGTACATTTAAATGATTCATAATATCCATCCATGAAGGTTCATTGGGGACATCTATTAACGGAATATTGTATTCATCAAATTTATCCAATACTTTTCTATCTATTTCCTTCAAGTATCTATCTACTTTAATTGCCATTCCAGAAATTTCTCTAAATTGTTCATCTTTCATATACTGTTCAAACAAGTTAGGATTAACTTTAAAAATATATCCAGAAGATACTACTAACTCACGTCCTTTTGTCCATTTATATCCGTCGGGAGCATCAAGTATGGCAATTCCTTGTATTTGTTTATTTAATCCATTATGCCCTGCTATAACTTTGAAATCTTTGAAATGTTCTGATTTTAACATTTGACTAATTTCCAGTCCCATAAAAAGCCCTCCCTATTTATAATATAATGTATTATATCACAAATAGGGAGATTATAGTATTTATGCTAAAGCACTTACATATTTTTGATTTTTTGTTCTTTCATTGAATTCTTCTACTGATTTTTCAACTAATTCATTGTCATTTAATAGGTCATACATAATTGCCGTAAATATCTTAGCAGAATATAACATTCCTTTGAGTCCCATAGATGAACCTGATGCAGCTGTAGCCTGCCATGAATGTGCTGCTACTCCTAGAGGCCAAGTAGCTGTTAAAAATACATTCATAGGCATAATCCAAGAAACATCACCACTATCAGAAGATCCTGATACTACTACTGAACTTATATCTTCTTTATCTATTACACCTTGATAGATGTAGGTCTCTTCTTTTGAATTTTCATCACTTATAAACTTTTTAATTTCAGCCTTAACTGTCTTTGGATCTAATGTTTCTTGTATTGATTGTGCAAATTGCAATTCTTCTTCAGTATAAGTTGGACTATCAATTTCTTGCATATTCTTATATGTTAAATCAAATAATACATTATTTGGTAAATATTCATACGCTCCACCAAGCATTTCATACTCAGTAGTTGTTTCCGTCATCATAGCAGCACCTTGAGATATCTTTATTAGCCTTTCTGTTATATCTTCTACGTCTTTTCTATATGGTGCTCTTACAAAATACCATGACTCTGCTTCACTTGGTATAATATTTGGAGCTCCTCCTGCATTTGTAATGGTATAATGAATTCTAGCTGAGTCTATTACATGTTCTCTCAAGTAATTGGCTCCTATATTCATCAGTTCAACTGCATCTAAAGCAGATCTTCCTGACTCTGGAGACTGTGCTGCATGAGCAGATATTCCATGGAATTTAAATTTAATTGAATTATTAGAAAGATATGCTTTTTTGAGTGTCGCATTTACATTCATTGGATGCCAGCTAAGTGCAAGATCACAACCTTCAAACATTCCAGCCTTTATCATCTTTACTTTACCTACTAATGTTTCTTCTTCTGGTGAACCATAAAACCTTATTGTACCTTCTACATTCTCTTCTTCCAAATACTTTTTAATTGCAAGCACTGATCCAAATGCAGCAGATCCTAATAAATTGTGTCCACATCCATGTCCTGGACCATTTTCCTTAACTGGATTAGGCTTTATATCTACCTTTTGAGACAAAGCTGGAAGTGCATCATATTCACCAAGTACAGCTATCACTGGCTTTCCTTGTCCGTATTCTGCTATAAAGGCATTTTTAAGCTCTCCTTTATATTCTGTAATTTTAAATCCATTAGCTTTTAATGCTTGTTTATATACATGTGAAGATCTTACCTCTTCATTTGAAACTTCTGGATTATTCCAAATATCCAGGCAAATTTTGTTAATCTCATCCTTGATTGTATCTAAATAGTCTATTACACTTTTTTTGTCCATTCTAAAAGCTCCCCCTTATAGTAATTCCTTTTTATATAATGTAACTGCTACTGCTATAGTTCCAAATACTGATCCTAACGTAACAACATAGCTTGGCATTCCTGGTAAAAAACTAAACACACCTGCATTTAACATAAATGTCAAACTAAGAGCTAGTATTAATGCGATCGGTGCAATTTTTACCTTTTTCATTGCAAACTGAACAAATATTGCTCCAAACAATGCTGGAAGTAAATAATTAAAAGCATTTAATACACTTTCTGGAAGTTTGGTCAGTATAGATGCACCTGCAAACACTCCAATTGCTAATACTACTATATTTACAAATACAGAAGTTGCTATCCCCAATGTAGAAATTATATTTCCTTCTTCCGTTCCAGGTTCTACTCCTGCAACGCTTTGTGCAACTGCAGCTGCAGGTATTCTAAGATTTGATATATTACCTGAAACAAATGCCATATAAGTTCCAGCGAGTCCTATTACTGGAAAGTATGATATAGGTTCTACAAACCAGTTTACCGCTACTGCAGATGCCATAGCTATAAATGCCGTAATGATAGCACTTGTAGGTGGCATAAGTCCATATATCACAGTGAGCACAAGTATAGGCCCAAATGATAGAATAATGCCTAGTAAGCCTGTTATTCTTCCCCATTTAACTATATATCTAAAATAAGAATCATTTATTTGTTCTCTTTCTTGTTTCATCTTTTCACTCCTAAATTTTTATTTTAAACCATTACAGCTATCATCATTCCGCCAAATAATGCTATTGCCATTCCCCATTCTTTTAGCCATTTTATATTCTTTTTGTCTGCAAGTAGTGTTATTATTCCCATTAAAAGACCACCAGATATAGCTGCTACTGTATTTCTATTTAATGCCACTAAATGACTTGATACTAGCGAACCAAAAGATCCTATCATAGCTGCAATTGATATTATTTTAATTAACCCTGAATCACTTTTTCCAACCTTTTCTTGAACAGTTTCCATTTTATCTGCAGTAAGTGTAGAAAATACTATCCAACCAATAGAACCAAGTACCATTGTCCAAACAGCATTTGCAAATGCAATTTCTGTCATAGGGTCTATACCTATTCTTACTCCTACAGCTTCTGTACCAAATCCAACTGCCATAAGTTCAAACATAACTGAACCTATAAAAGACAATCTCATCCATGCCATTGGTCCACCCACTGTAACAAGTAAAGATAAAAGGCCTGTAAGTATTACAAGTGATGGGCCTAAAGATGTTATCATACTACTTTTCATTGCTGTTTTCATTTGACCTTGAGTAATTCCTATCGCCTTCCCTGTTTCATAAGATTTCTTTGCAAATATAAATGCCTGAAATAATACCAAAACTACCGCAAGTCCTGCTGCTATCCACATAGGGAAACTATTCGCTACCTTTAAATAATCCATTTTATGCCTCCTAATTATTATTTAATTTTGAACATTTGCTTTGTTACCATAAATATATCATTTATCTTTTATTTAAGCAGTGTGATAATGTTTACTATTTTAACTCATAAATGAAAATATTTTCACCTCTTGCTTTAAGATAAAAAAAGTCTAAGCATTAAATAATGCTTAGACTTTTTTAGAGAGTTGTCAATAGCTTAAACAAAAATCCTGAACTATTATTGTAATTGTATATATATCCATGAATTATTAATAGAGAATTTCCTTAAAATTAATCTATCAGTTTTTAACATCTCATATTCTTTAACCATACTTATCCCTATACAAAAACAATCCGTCCTTCAACATCTTTATTATAAATCCAATAATCCTCAAGTTTTTCGTTTCCTATATCACTAGTTCATAAAACATTCCCATTTATAAAATCACTATGGGCTGACAGATGGATAGGGGCAAAAACACAGAAAAAATAGAACCTTTTCCTAATGTTGATGTTACTTTTATGTATCCGTCTTGTGCAGAGATGATTTTTCTAGCCAAAAATAATCCTATTCCAACTCCCTCAATATCTTTAGTAGTCTCTCCCCTATAAAATCGTGTAAATACCTTGTTAATATCTGACTCAATTATTCCATTAGCTTCATCTTTAATATCTATCCGACAAAATAATTCATATTTCATTATAGATATTTTTATTTTTGTATTATTATCACTATATTTTACTGCATTATCTAATATATTGAAAATCGCTTCTTGTGTCCACTTGCTATCATGAACAATTTCTATATCTTCACTAGTGAAAATAATATCTATACCCTTATCTTCCGCCTTTTTGGTCAACATTGATATAGCTTGTAAAACTGTTTGTGATATCATTTGTTTATCTAAATTTAATTTTATAATTCCCGCTTCTAACCTTGACATCTTAATTAAAGATTCCATAAGCCAGTTTAACTTTTCAACTTGATTTGCCATATTTTTGGTGAATTGTGCTCTTTTATCTTTGTCAAGATCTTCATCTAATAGTAGAGAATTGTATATATTTAAATTTGCAAGGGGCGTTTTTAATTGATGGGATATATCAGAAATTAATCCTGTTATTATCTCCTTTTCTTTTTTGTCTTTTATACTATGTGATTTTAAAATATCTGTTAGCCTTAGCATCTGACTTTGTAGTTTGGAAAGCATTGTATCCTCAATTGTAGAAAAAGTATCCAATGGATTGTCATCTATTATCGATTCAATAGTTTGGCTTAAAGCTCCAAGAGTATTATTTACATTCCTGGATAACAATACAACGAATACAGTACAAATAACTATTGTTAATATAGAGAAAACTGATACTATGCCTATTAATATGCAAAAATCAGAAAATAAATAGAAGATAATCCCTATGAAAAACAAAGTTAATATAACTATTAATAAAATACTAGTTATAACTAGCTTTTTTATTGAGTTTTTCAATTATTATCACTCCACATATATCCTATTCCAAATATGGTTTTAATAAAGATTGGATTGGAAGGCTTGTCTTCAATTTTTGTTCGAAGCCTTCGAATATTTACACTAACAGTGTTTTCATCCACGAAATCTCCATCTATATCCCAAATCTTTTCAAGAATTTGACTCCTTGTTAATACTTGCCCTTTATTCCTAATAAACAATTCTAGCAACTTCACTTCTATTCTAGTAACAGAAATCTCCATATCATTTTTCATAAGACATAGTTTGTCAAAATCAAATTTAAGATCTTTAAAATAATATATATTATTTTGAGTTTCTCCCCGCCTAAGCAATGCCTTTAGCCTTTCTTTAAATATTGGGAGGGAAAAAGGTTTTGTTATATAATCATCCCCACCCGCTTTAAATCCATTTATTATATCTTCTTCAGTATCCTTAGCCGTTAGAAATATAATGGGAGTACTTAAGTTTTTTCTAATAAATTTACATATCTCTATACCATTTCTGTCTGGAAGGTTTATATCCAGTATTATTAAATCTATTTTATCATTAAACATATTTTTAGCTTGCCTGCTATTATATGAAGATAATACACTATAGCCTTCACTTTTTAAAGCAAAGGAGATACCCTCATTTAGTAATTTATCATCTTCTATTATTAATATAGTACTCATTTAATCATATCCTTTAATTATTTGATTATATTATAGCATAATAGGGCCATCTCTAGCCCTATTATATTTCTTATTATTCTATTTCTCTTAGCCTTTCAACTACACTTATATTTTTGATATTAGAAAAAGCTAAAGTAGGAACAAATAAGGCAGCGGCAATTAGTATAGGCATACAGACGATAATTGGGAAAATGGTGAAATGGTAACTGAAAAATACCATTTCACTAGCAAGTCCATTAACTCCTATATAAGTAATTGGCAATCCCATTAATAAAACTACCATAAGAGTGATTAAAGCATAGTCTAACCCTTCAAAAACAAGCATTTTTTTAAGCTGTTTACTTGTCATACCAATACTTTGCATGGTAGCAAATTCTTGTCTGCGAGATATAATGCTTGTAATTATTACATTGGTAAAATTCAATATACCTATTAAAGCAATAATAAAACTCAGGGTATATCCTACAAAATTAAATGTGTCTACCATCTTATTGAACTCTTCTACATAAATTTCTTTGGAGCGATAATCTAGTGAAGGAACTTCTTTTATCTTGTCTTTAATATAGTTTTCTACATTTAAAAGATGTTCATCTTCTACATTAAATAGTGCAGTCATTATTGACATATTATCTGTATAATTTATATATTCTTCTGATGGGATATATAAATTAACAGTAGAGCTAAAGAACCTACCACTATAAAGATATAATGGTAGGTTTTCTACAACTGCCATTATGGAATACTCTTTCTTATTTCCACCTTCTGATGATAAAACCACTTTATCACCCACATTATAAATATCTATATCCCAAGTTCTTCTTGTTACTACTGCATATTGTCCAGTTTTAAATAATTCAAGATCAATTTCACCCTCAACTACATATTCATTTAATATAGGAAGTAGTATATTATCTATACCATATAAATCTATCCCTAATTGATTTCTTGCAATAATATCTTGATAATTATGATTATTCTCAGTATCTAATGTTTCCATACTATCTTCTAATAATATTTTCATTTCTTTAGTAATTGGCATAACTAATGGTCTATTGTACAGTTTCCCAATTTCCTCAACACCTGTAAGTCCTTCTATCTCATTACATAATTCTTCCGTAACTGCGTTAGGATTGCTTTCTTCAAATACCCATCTATAAAAACTAGCGTCTCCTATCGAAAAATCTGCACCAACCTGTCCTTCTAAAAACTTATCTATATCAAACCCAGAAACCATTGTATATACTGTATTTAACAATATCATACTAATAGATAGTGAAACTATGACTATAAAAGCTTTTCTCTTATTCCTAAACATATTAGAAAATGCCATCTTATAAAGTTTTGCTCCATTAGATGATTTTCTAACCTTGATCTTTTTCTTTTTATCTAATCCTATCCCCGTATATCTAACCGCCTCAATAGCTGATGTTTTAGCAGCAATTTTAGCAGGTTTATTGCAACTTATTAGCACAGTTACTAGTGAAAACAAAGCAGAACAAATAAGTATTATTGGGTTTATTGAGATAGTAGTATGCGTTATAGTCAACATCTGCATAACATATGGTAAAAGAACTATCCCCACTAAATATCCTATAGCTAATCCAATAGGAATACCTATAAAGGAAAATATCATGGCCTGCTTGATAATCATCTTTTTCAATTGCCTTGAACTTGTTCCTATTGTTTTAAGAAGTCCATAAAAACGAGTATCTTTTATTATTGATATATAAAACAGATTATAAATAATAAGATAACCACTTAAAGCTATTAACAATAATAAACCTATAGGTGGTAATATATTGCTAAGTTCCATTGATAAATCGTTACCCATATATGCCCAATTTACTCCATATGCTATATTATTTGGATCGAGATCTTTATCATATAATATCTTTAGTAACTTTTTCTCAATATTGTATTTATTATTTAACATTACATCAAGATTGATAGTGCCTGTATAAGAACCTATTTTCTTTGAACGTTTCTGATCTATATGTGAAAGATTCTTTTCTATAAATTCTTTAGATATACAGGCTGAACTAGCCATAGAAACTGTATCACCTTGGTAATAACCAGATAAAGTAAAGTCTTTAGAATAATCTTCATCATAAATACTATAGTTTAATTTAACATTTTGACCTAATTCATATTTTATACCTAACATATCCAAAGTTATAGTATCTAATACTATTTCATTTTCTTTCTTTGGCATCTTTCCCTTGAGAAGTGGTACTATAAATCGATATTTAGCTTCATTCTCATCTATATAATTTATTTCAACTTGCCTTTTTGCAAGCTCTGAATTTTCTGCCACAGCTACAGGAATAGTTATTCCATATTCTTTTATGTCCTTATGTTCTTTTAATATTTGATACTCTTCTGTTGTAAGATATTTAAATCCGCCATGGAAAGAACCCCCTACTTGTCTCATGGTGCTGTATTCAATAGATTTTAGCATACTTGCTCCTATGGTAAATACCGTGGTAAATAATACTGTAGTAAGTATGATTGCTACTATTGCAAATATATTTCTCATTTTGTTAGTCTTGATACTTCGTTTGGCTAATTTATTTATGATATCTTTATTGTTATTTTCATACACTACCTCTCACCTCTTCTAATCTGCCCATCTTCTAATCTAATGATCCTATCTGCGAGTTGTGCTATTTCTTCGTTATGTGTAATCATAACAATTGTTTGATTGAATTTTTCGCTTGTTATCTTTAAAAGTCCTAGTACCTCTTGACTTGTTTTGCTATCTAAGTTTCCAGTAGGCTCATCAGCTAATATTATGGCAGGTTTTGTGGCAAGAGCTCTTGCTATAGCAACTCTCTGCTGTTGTCCTCCTGATAAATTGTTTGGTAGATTGTTAACTTTTTCAGAAAGTCCAAGTGTATTGATAATATTATTTAAATGTTTTTTATCTATTTTATTTCCATCAAGTTCTATAGGCAATATAATATTTTCATATACATTTAATATTGGTACTAAATTATAATTTTGAAATATAAAACCTATATTTCTACGTCTAAATACTGTTAATTGATCATCTGTCATTGAAAAAACATCTTTACCATCTACATATACTTTGCCTTCTGTCCCCCTATCTAAACCGCCAAGCATATGCAATAATGTGCTTTTCCCACTTCCAGATCTACCTACAATTGAAACAAATTCACCTTTTTTTATTTCTAAATCTACTCCATCCAAAGCTTTTACCAAATTAATATCTTCATCATAATATTTCTTTAAATTTTCCGTCTTTAATATAAGCATATATAAATCCTCCTCTTGAAATTAAAATAGACCATAAGAATCTTATAGTCTAAATTATATAGCTTGCTTCTTACAATCTTATTACAAAAGGATATTGGCGTCACCAATCTAAGATTTTACTCTGTATTAGTTCCATCCCTATCTAAAAATGCAACTTTCATATATTTCCACCTACCAACTAAAGTTATTTATATAACATAATGAGCTTATATTATAAATATAATGAAATAATTTACACTACTATCTGCTGTTTGAATTGAAACGCTGATATTGCATTTTTTTCTACTCTATATTTTTATATTCTAATATATCACCTGGTTGACATTCAAGCTCTCTGCAGATTGCCTCCAATGTGGAAAATCTAATCGCCCTTGCTTTATTATTTTTAAGTATAGATAAGTTTGAATTTGTAATCCCTACTCTTTCAGCCAATTCATTAAGACTCATTTTTCTTTTTGCCATCATTACATCTAAATTTACGATAATCAATCTTATCACTCCTATATTGTCAAATCATTTTCGTCTTTGATTTCCTTACCCATTCTAAATATATCTCCCAGTATAAAGGACAAAGCACCTAATAGCATATATATAAAAAATGTAGGTTTTAGAGATCCATATGATGTCGCCATAATTTCAAGCCTCGAATAGGTCGGTATAGGGTAGGTAACTATGGCATATATGACTCCTATAATAAAAATATAGTAAACAGTAGATTAAGTTGAATAATAAATCTACTGTTTTATAATTTTCGCATTCTAGCATTTAAACAAAAAATCCTGAACTATATTATTAAATTCATCATAATTATCTACATTTGAATTATGACCAGCATTAGTGATTATCTTTAGTGGATAGCCCGTATGTTTACTCCACATTTGATTATATTTTTTTACATATCCTGTGTTGTCGATATCTCCTAATATTAAAAGTACTGGAAAATCAAATTTAACCGTTTCACTTTTTCCTAAAAATCCACCATATGCCATATCCATAATAAATATAATTTCCTTTTTACTTAATTTAGATATTGCATTATACTGGATATTATATGCATATTCAGTTTTTGTCGCTCCCTTAGATATACTTTTAATAAGCATCTTATAAGGATAACATGAGCAAATAATACCTGCCTTAGATAAAATATATCTTTCCCATTTAGAATAGTAATGATGTCCAAAGGGATTTGTATCTACAGCAATAAAAGCGCTTACCTTTGCTGGATACTGTATAGCAAATTCCTGGCATACATAGCCACCCATAGATTGCCCAACTAAAATTACTTGGTCTATTTCTTCTGCCTTTAAAATATTATTTAGTTCTTGTGCAACATTATAATAGGAAAAATCCTCATATGGTCTAGATTCTCCATGAAGAGGAATATCCCAATTAATTATTTTATATCCTTTGCGGAAATATTCAACTTGTTTATCAAACATGGTATGGTCAGCAGTCATACCATGATTAAAGACAATACACCTTGAATCTTTACTCTGCTTTCCACCTACCCAGTAATATACTGAACCATTTTTCGACTTTATGTTTTTCTTCTCCATAGAACTTCTCCTCCTTCAAAATACAAAAGCAAGCCGTCCTTCTATCTTTCTTGTTATATTTTGATGATGTCTTAGCCATTCTTCCAGAACTTGATATGCCGAAGTAGCCACTACTTTTGGAAGGGCCATAGCTGTAAGCTCTTCCTTGGAAATATTGAGATTTGCCTCTGAATTAGCAATATGATAATTTTCTAAAGTAATCGTATATTTTTGATTATCAACGACTGGGAGATTATCCACACAAAGAGACAAAAGCTTTGATTCTGAATCAGAATATACTGCCTTAACCTTGCCATTTACTTGATAACACTCACCTTCTCCACATCTATTTTTAATTCTCATAATATGAGAAAATATCTTTCGTACTTGCCTTCCATTGATAGAATACCTGGTCAAACCATCATCATATGGACAACAAGCTTTTAAATCTCCCAATGTTACTACGGGTCCAAGTTTTTCCCCACGAATTGAACCAGATCCAATAAGAATAATATCTGTAGCAGCTTTATCAGCCAAGGCATCAGCAATCATATTACCAAGTGTTGTTTCCTCTTCTCTTTTTAAATGAAAAAGTTTCTCCGAAAAACGCGTTACAATGGCATTGTATTTTTCATCAATTTCATTTTTGTAATTATTTATAAAATCCTCTAGAGATGTGTCAACTCTTGCAACTTTATCATTTATAGGAACTAACTGCCACTTCCAATCAATGATTGAATTTGTATCGTCATCTACTGTAATATCAAATCTTCCGATTTGATTTGTGCCAGTACCTGCTTGAGCAATCAAAATATTATTTACCTCTTCTGGTTCTTCCAAAATAGTATGAGAATGACCACCAATAATCATATCCACACCCCATTCTGGATTTAACATCTTTGCAAGTTCAATATCAGATTCAAAGCCAATATGGGTAAGTGCAACTGTTAAGTCAATATCATCATTCTTATAGGCATCGCAGATTTTCCCTATTTCTTCGGCTGCATCTTCAATAGATACAAAAGTTCCAATTAATTGATCGCGAGCAAGTGATTCCATTACCTTTTCTGTAATAATCCCAATAAAGAGGATGTTAAATCCTCCTACAGTCATGATTATGTATGGCGTCATTAGTCTTTTTCCATATTGTTTTATGTAAAGATTGGCATTAACTATGGGAAAGTTTGCAACCTTCTCAAGAAATAAAAGATGAGGAAGTCCATAGTCCAGTTCGTGATTTCCAAGAGCAACCACATCTGGTGAAAGATAGTTCATTATCTCTATTGTAGATACTCCCCTATATTCAGAATCAATAATAGAACCCTGTACCATATCACCAGCAATGGCATAGATAACATTTTTCTCCTCTTCCCTGACCTTGTTTAGGTAGCCTGAAAGAAGGGCAAGGCCCCCAATAAGCTCCCCACTACCCTCCTTGACCTCTGAAAGAAAGTCTCCATGCATATCATTAGAATGTAAAATGGTAAATTTTTGTGTCTTTTTTTTCATATATCTTTTCCCCTTTTTCAGTTTGATAGATAATAATTTGAATCCTTTTTATAAATCCATCTCATTTAATATATCTTTTAATGCCTTTAATTCATCCCCCGTCAAGGTAACCCCCTTGGCCATTTTTTCATGTTCTGGTGACCATTCTCTTAAGTCATACTTTGGATCCCTATCATTCCAACTTACCAAGTTTAACTCCTTAGTCCATCCTTTTGCTGATTCTGATATTACTCCATAATTTTCTTTTATTTCGTATTTTATATTTGCCATCTTTAATTCCTCCTTGGTTTTGGTTTTTATAGTCACACTTATAACACATCCGTACTTTTATTCATTAATTTTACAATGTTTTCAGCTAGTCTTTCTATATTTTCCGGTCCGTTTTTCAAGGCCTCTTCAAGTGTAGTTAAATTGTTTGCTATACTAAAAATAGCATCTATACCCATAGTATACAAGACTTCAATATCCCCTTCTACCTTGCCTCCAAAGGCCACTACAGGCTTATTGTATTTTTTTGCAGCTTGGGCTACTCCTAGGGGTGTTTTTCCAAATTGAGTTTGAAAGTCAATAGATCCTTCCCCAGTCCATACCATATCAACATATGGTAACTTTTCTTCAAGCTTTGAATACTTAATTACCAAGTCAATTCCCCTGCTTAAACTTCCACCTAAGAATGCCATTAGTCCAGCACCTAATCCGCCTGCCGCCCCTGCTCCTGGAATCTTTAAAATATCAATTCCCAACTTCTCTTTTATCATAAGTCCATAGTGATATAGGTTTCTATCTAATATTTCTACCATTTCAGGACTTGCCCCTTTCTGTGGGCCAAATACTTTAGAAGCACCATTGTCGCCACACAAGGGATTATTGACATCGCAAGCAATATTGATAGTGATATGACTAAGGCGCTTATCAAGATTAGATAAGTCTATATCAACTAATTTATCTAACTCTCCTCCACCAAAGCCGAGTTCTTTGCCGTCTTTATCCAAAAAGCTCCCACCCAAGGCTTGTATTGCACCTAGGCCACCGTCGTTGGTAGCACTACCGCCTATACCTATTAGTAGTTTGCTAATCTTATGGTCTAAACATGATTTAATTAGTTGTCCACTTCCATAGCTAGTAGAAATCAGTGGGTTTCTTTTCTTTAATGGAACTAAATTAATACCACTAGAACTAGCCATTTCAACTACTCCAGTTTTCCCATCTCCCAATATACCATAGCTTGCTTCTACTTGATTTCCTAGGGGACCAACTACACCTACATTATGTATTTTCCCACCTGTGGCATCTACCAAAGACTGCATGGTACCTTCTCCACCATCAGCCATTGGAAGATGTATGCATTTAATACTGCTATCAGCCCTTTTTATTCCCTTTTCCATAGCTTGACAAACTTGACGAGCAGTCATACTTTCTTTAAATGAATCAGGTGCTAATAAAATGGTGAAATTATCTTTCATATTTTTACCTCCCAGCATCTTAAAATAATCAATAAATTACAATTATTTATTGACAATATTGATTGGCTTTCCTTGCAAATATGACTTCAAGTTCTCTGTAGCCATTGACATAATACGCCCTCTACTTTCTTTTGGAGCCCATGCAATATGTGGAGTTATAATAATATTTTTGGCATCTAATAGGGGATTATTTACTTGAATAGGTTCTTTTGAAACTACATCACAAGCTGCCCCTGCTAGCTTGCCATTATTTAAAGCATCTCTAAGGTCTTCTTCTACAATTAAGCCTCCCCTAGAAGTATTTATTATCATCACGCCATCCTTCATTTTATTAATGGTATGGATGTTTATTATTCCTTTTGTCTCAGGTAAAAGTGGACAATGAAGTGAAATCACATCAGAATTTGCTAGTAGATAGTCTAATTCTACATATTTGCAATTATCTTTTTCTAGTTGAGCTTTTTGACTATTACTATATGCTAAAATATTCATCCCCAATGCCTGGCATATATCTGCTACTTTTCTGCCAATTTTACCAAATCCAATGATTCCTAAGGTCTTTCCATCTAATTCAATTAACGGATGCTTCCAAAAGCTCCAATCTAGATTGTTTGTCCATTCTCCCTTATTTACTGCTTGAGAATGTTCTCCAATATGATGACAGAGTTCTAGCAATAAAGCTACTGTAAACTGGGCAACAGAATTGGTGCCATATGTTGGAATATTGGATACAGGAATATTTTTATTTTTTGCAGCTTCTATATCAACTATATTGTATCCAGTTGCCAATACACCAATATATTTTAAATTGGGGCATAAGTCCATAGTCTCCTTTGTAATCTGAGTTTTATTGGTAAAAACAATTTCAGCATCCTTAATTCTATCGGCAACCTTATTTATTGGTGTCCTATCATATATGTCTAACTCTCCTAATTCTTCAAGCTCATTCCAACTTAGGTCACCAGGATTTAAGGCATATCCATCTA
>CAYRYO010000021.1:26460-30340 GCA_964428475.1 uncultured Tissierellaceae bacterium | reverse complement strand
ACTGGTTTTTTGTCGTCCTCTTTAGGTACTTCTGGCTTTACAGGCGTTTCGGGTCTTGCTGGTACTTCTGGTTTTACTGTTTCTTCCTTATCTGGCTTCGCTTGTGGCCTTGATGGTGGAATTACTACTCCAGTATTTCCCCATGAACTATCGCCAACTACTTGCCAGTTAAATACTGGATACTCTATTTTGCTAGAATCTTGTGAATAAGATGGAGCCTTATTTGCATCTTGGCTAGGTATTTTGTAATCTTGGTAGCCATAAGTAATTTTATAAGAGTTGTCATTATAAGTATTATCGTAGCTTCTATTATAGTTAACATTTCTAAAGTTAAATCCAGCAGCGCTAGCTCCAGTTGAAGATAGTAGAGTAATTGCTAAAACTGAACTAAGTATTTTTCCTTTTAATTTAATCATATATCCTCCTTTAAATTTCGAAAATTGATTTCCACTAGCCTCCTCTCTAAAAGGTTACAAATATGTTACAAACCATTTTTTATAGTATAACATTAAAGCTATTTAGAGATAAACCATCAATAGATGGAAGGCGTGGATGATCTTGGAGGAGATAGATATTATTGGCTATGAATTTACCTTATTTGTATATCTTTCCATTTATTTGTTTTAAATCTTATAGTAATTAGGATCCATCTGATAAATTGATCAATAAGTACTGCCAGCCATGCACCTATTAATCCCATAAGTAGTATTTTCACGAAATAATAAGAAAGAGCAACTCTAATGATTAGGATACCAATAAAGGTAGAAATCAATGTCCAAACAGTATCCCCAGCACCCCTAAGTCCTCCAGCTAAAATCAACTGTGAGGTTTGGAAAGGTTGAATTAGAGCTACTAGTTTAAGTATCCCAGCTGCTTCACGGACAACTTCACTATTATTAGTGTACAATCCTGCTATATTTTCACCAAAGAAAAAGAATATAAGAGCAACCATAGAAGCTACTATAACCCCAACCTTACTACAGGATTGAATATACTGTTCTGCAAGTTCAGGCTTACCTGCCCCCAAACTTCTACCTGTTAATGTTGAAGCTGCAATACCAAAAGCTTGGCCTGTGGTAAATGATAGACTTAGTATATTGATAGCTATATTATGTGTTGCAAAGGCAATAGTACCAAGTGATGCCACTATCTTTACAAAGATTAAAAGACCAAGTCTAAGTGCAATTTGCTCTAAAGATGCGGGAACTCCAATTTTTATTAAATTGTATATTACATTTTGCTTAACTTTAAATTTATTTTTAAGATTGATGTAAATTGTGCTGTCAACCTTAAGCACATATCTTATAAGAACTATAGTAGCAAGTATATGGGATATTGTAGTGGAAATAGCCGCTCCGGTTATTCCAAAGGCAGGAACTCCGAAGAGTCCATATATTAAAACTGCATTTCCCATTACATTTAAAAGATTTACAGCTATATTTATCTTCATAGGAGTTTTTGTATCTCCTACGCCTCTTAGGGATGCAAAAATAGAAAAATTAAATGCTTGGAATATAAATCCAATCACAATAATTTTAAAATAAGTTTCTCCTATAGCAAGCGAATCGGCTTGAGCCCCTATAAATGTCATTATAGTCTGGCTAAAATTTAATCCAATAATTAAGAAAGGAATGGCCAATAATACTTGAGTCAATATAATTATATGCTTTACCACATCTTCGATTTTATCTTCTTGATTGGCACCTATATAACGGGCTACCATAGCAGTTGCCCCTATATTTAAAGATTGAACTAGAGATAAACCTATAAATACTACTTGGTTGGTAATACCTACAGCAGCTATGCCAGCTGCAGATGCAGCATCACTACCGTAGTTACCTAACATTATCATATCTACCATGCCAAATAATGTACCCATTAAAAGTTCAATAAATACAGGACCTGCTATTTTTACAATTTCACTTCTTATGTTTTTTTTGCTAGCTAAATCACTCATTTAATTATTCTCCTATATATGGTATTTAGTGTATCTAAATATTATAACATAGCAATTTTAAAAAACAAAGTATCATCAAAGATTAACTTTATTATCTCAAATCACATGAAAAAATTATAAGAGGTGGTAGATAAGGGTATAATAATGGTATTATTATATATAGGTAAGACGGGGCGGCGTGGAAACCGCCCCCTACATTGCAATGCTATCCCGTAGGGCTGGGTACCCTCATGGTCTATCCCGTAGGGGCTGGGTTCCATCCCAGCCTGTTTAATCAAGATAAACATATCTACAAAATCTAAACCAGGAACAATAAAACCAGGAACGATAAAAATAGGAGCGATAAAAATGAAGAAAAAATACATAATGAGTTTTGATCAAGGCACAACTAGTTCAAGAGCTATTATTTTTGATAAGAATGGAAATATATGTGCAAAAGCGCAAAAGGAATTTAATCAAATATTCCCTCATCCTAGTTGGGTGGAGCATGATCCTATGGAGATATGGGGGACACAGTCTGGAGTTGCTAGGGAAGCACTCGAAAGTTCAGGGATAAGGCCTTTCGAGATAGCGGCAATAGGGATTACAAACCAAAGGGAAACCACAATTATTTGGAATAAGACTACAGGTAGACCCATATACAATGCCATAGTTTGGCAATGTAGAAGGACAGCAAACATATGTGATGAACTTCGAGATATGGGATTGGAAGATTATATAAAAAAAAATACAGGACTTGTGCTAGATGCATACTTTTCAGCTACAAAGATAAGGTGGATATTAGATAATGTAGATGGGGCTAGGGAACTTGCAGAAAGGGGAGAGCTTCTATTTGGCAATGTAGATACTTGGATTGTATGGAATTTAACTAGAGGTAAAATTCATATAACTGATTATTCCAATGCATCTAGAACTATGCTTTATAATATAAAGGAACTCTCGTGGGATAAAAAGATTCTAGAGGCATTAGACATACCTATTAATATATTGCCCGAGGTAAGAAATTCATCAGAAGTATATGGCTATACTGATGAATTTACTTTTGGCGGTGAAGAAATCCCAATAGCTGGAATAGCTGGGGATCAGCAGGCTTCTTTATTTGGGCAAACTTGCTTTGAAAGTGGAATGGTAAAAAACACTTATGGAACAGGTTGCTTTATGCTTATGAATACAGGAGAAAAACCTGTAACTTCAAAGAATGGACTGTTGACTACAATTGCTTGGGGAATAGATGGCAAGGTTGAATACGCACTAGAAGGAAGTATATTTGTTGCAGGGGCTTCTATTCAGTGGCTAAGAGATGAAATAGGACTTATAAGAAACGCTGAAGAATCTGAATATATGGCTAAGAGGGTAGAAGATACAAATGGAGTATATGTAGTGCCTGCTTTTACAGGCATGGGAGCGCCTTATTGGGATATGTACGCAAGAGGGACTATTGTCGGGATTACAAGGGGGACGAAGGCTGAACACGTAGTAAGGGCGACTCTTGAAGCGATAGCATATCAGACAAAAGATGTGCTTTATGCCATGGAAGAAGATTCAAATATAGGTTTAAAAGAGTTAAAGGTAGATGGGGGAGCAGTGGGAAATGACTTTTTAATGCAATTTCAGGCAGATATATTAGATACAGTAGTGGAAAGACCAGAGATAACAGAGACAACAGCTCTTGGAGCGGCTTATCTTGCAGGGCTTGCAGTTGGATTTTGGAAGGATAAGGATGAAATCGAGAGAAATTGGAAGATAGATAGATCATTTATGCCATCTATGAAATCAGAAAAAAGACATGAATTATATAAAAATTGGAAGAGGGCAGTGGAAAGATCACTGGCTTGGGAAAAACAATAAAATAATACTTAATTTGTAGAATATCTATATAGGATATTGTATAGTATAATTATATAATTATACTATACAATTATA
>CAYRYO010000021.1:24502-26360 GCA_964428475.1 uncultured Tissierellaceae bacterium | reverse complement strand
AGTATAATTATATAATTATACTATACAATTATAAGGGAGTGTGTTGGATGAATAGAAAAGCATTGAAAGGAACCATAGTATACACAGCTACAAAAGAGAAACTTGAAATTCATGAAGATTCTTATATAATAGTAGAAGATGGAAAAGTAATAGATATTTCAAACAAATTAGATAATATATACAAAGAAATAGAAATAGAAGACCACTCAGGAAAGTTAATTATTCCAGGATTTGTAGATCTTCACTTACATGCACCTCAGTATCCAAATAGGGGGCTAGGACTTGACAAGGAACTTCTTCCTTGGCTTGAAACATATACCTTTCCAGAAGAAGGAAAGTACAATGATTTACAATACTCTGAAAAGGTATTTAAAAGACTTATAAATGAACTTTGGAGAGTAGGGACTCTAAGGTCTGTAATATTCTCAAGTATTTACAAGGAAAGTACAGAACTCTTACTTGATATGTTTATAGAAGCTGGGCTAGGTGCATATGTTGGAAAAGTAAATATGGATAGAAATACAGCAGATTACTTAACAGAGGATATGGAGGTGTCTTTAAAAGAGACAGAAGAGATATTGCTAAAGTATAGTGATAAGTCAACACTTGTAAGGCCGATTATAACTCCAAGGTTTGCACCTACTTGTTCGGATGAACTTTTAGAAAGACTTGGCAAATTACCTGAAAAATACAAGGTTTCTATACAATCACATTTAAATGAGAACAAATCAGAAATAGAATGGGTAAAGGAATTATTCCCAGATTCCAAGAACTATGCCTCAGTGTATGATGAATTCAATTTATTTGGAGTGACAAATACTGTAATGGCACATTGTGTATATAATACAGATGAAGAAATAGATTTAATGGCGGAAAATGGAGTATATGCGGCACATTGTCCATATTCAAACTACAATCTATCAAGTGGAATAATGCCTGTGAGAAAGTATTTAAATAAGGGAGTAAATGTAGGTCTTGCATCTGATATCTCAGGAGGAAATAGTCTTAGCATAGCTGATGTCATATGTGGAACTATTCAAGCCTCTAAGATGACTTGGTTGAATACTGGAAAAAGATTAGATCCACTTACATTTAGCGAAGCATTTTATCTAGGAACTAAGGGTGGTGGAAGTTTCTTTGGTCATGTAGGAAGTTTTGAAAATGGCTATGAGTTTGACGCATTGGTAATAGATGACAGTGAATTATCAGATATAAAAGAGTTAAATGTAGAGGAAAGACTTGAAAGGTACATCTATATAGGAGATGATAGACATATAGTGAAGAGATTTGTAAGAGGTGAAGAAATAAAGAAACCCTTTGAAATAAAAAAATAAGCACAATGTATAGTTCTGAGAGGAGTAAAATATGAGTAGAATAAATGGAATTAGCATAGAAAACTTATTAGATCTTGATGTGATGAAAAACTGTGATATTATTGCAGGGTTTCGTGGCTCCAAAAATACTATATCTCGCATAAATATAATGGCAGATCCAGATATACTGGAATGGACTACTCCTGGGGAGTTCTTACTCACTACTGCCTATTTTTTTGAAAAAGACAATATAGAATCACAAAAACAACTCATACAAGAATGTGCAGATAAGAAGCTTGCTGGTATAGGAATCAAAGTCTTACCTTATTTAGAATCACTGTCTTCTGAGGCGTTAAACCTAGCGAATGAATTGAGTTTTCCAATAATTGATATACATTACTCTATCCCTCTTTCAGACATTATGATGGATGCATTTAAAGAAATTTTCAACAAACAAGCGTCTCTTTTAGAGCGAATTGAAAAAGTTCATGAAAAGCTTATGGAAGCTATGTTAAAGGGCAATGGACTTTTAGATATAACTAAAA
>CAYRYO010000021.1:15606-24402 GCA_964428475.1 uncultured Tissierellaceae bacterium | reverse complement strand
GAAAAGCTTATGGAAGCTATGTTAAAGGGCAATGGACTTTTAGATATAACTAAAATAATTCAAGAAAACATAAAGAACCCTGTAATTCTAAGTCTTACTTTATCTGGGGAGACCTTTGAAGCGATAGGTGAAGACAATATGGCGATGAGAGATGAATTAATAGATGAAGTTGAATGTTTTTATTCAAAGAACAATTCAAGAAACAAGTTAAAGCAATTGATAGAAGATAAAATCCTTATAAATGGAAGATATATTAAAAGAATGATAATGCCTATACTTCTTAAAGATCAAATATATGGACATTTATTCTTTTGGAGTATAGAAACACCACTAGGAGGCTTTGACTTATCTATTATAGAATCTGCATCTACTGCAATTTCTCTCTTTATACTACAAGATATAACTATCAAAGAAGTTGAGATAAGATATAGCTCAGAATACTTTGAAGACTTGATATCTGCAGACTTAAAAAGAAAGAAAAAGGCCTTGGAGAGGGCTAGTTTCTTTGATTTAAATATAGATGATCAATATGTAGTTGAAGTAATAAGTTTCAAGGATAAATCAGAAATTTTAGATCCTGATACAGGGTTCAATTATTTGCATGAATATTCAAATCCTATGGTAAACAATATAGAAGAACTCATGGAATATTTAAACCTAAATGGAATAGTATCTACAAAATCTCAGGGAATTCAAATACTACTCAGTTTTAAGGATCATTCCAAGGTTGAAAGCTGTCTAAATGAATTCAATGAAAAACTAATAGACTGTATACTTAATAGAAACAAAGATATGGAAATAAAGATAGGAATGGGTAGGGCCTATGAAGGATTGGAAAATGTAGACAAGAGCTTTGTAGACGCAGTCAGGGCAGTGAGAATAGGCAAAGTAATCTCTAATAAGAAGATAATAAAATACGATGAACTTGGAATATTTAAAATACTTTCTCAAGATTTTTTAAACGAGGAATTGGAGGACTTCTATGATGCCACACTAAAACCGCTAGCGGATTACGATAAGAAGAAATCTACAGAGCTTGTTGAGACCTTGTATTCCTACTTTCAAAACAATGGAAACCTAACTAGAATATCAGAAGATTTATTTGCTCATTACAACACAGTTCTATATAGGATAAAGCGAATAGAAGAAATAACAAATATGAATTTAAATGATTCAACAGATAGGCTAAATCTAGAAATAGCTATAAAAATAAAAGAATTACTTGAAAAATAAAAGAGCTAATTAAATTTAAATGAACTATAGGGATATAGGATAGATAGTATAATTTACTACTAGGCCTATATCTTTTTTTGTGAATAACTAAAGGAAATCTAGAAATTAACTTAAAAAACTTGTAAGAAATATGTAATTGTTTATTCACTAAAGAGTGGTATAATTTAACTAAATATTAATGATAACAATAAAATGAAAGGGAGATGCTATGAAATATCCTAAGATCATATTTGCAACTATTATAATCATATCTCTAGTATCTTTTTTTATTCTATCTGACAAGGAATATATAATGGGTGAGAGGGTCATAGACTATGATAGGGGTGATATAGATGGAAATGGAGAGGAAGAGTTGATAGTAGTTACAAAGAGTAACTTATCTAAATACGGTAAAGAAGTAGTTATATATTCATCTGAAGATGTAGAAATATACAGAAAAGATTTTGCAGATTTAAAACCTTGGAAGCTAGTTATTGGGGATATAGATGGCGACGGTGTAGATGAAGTTTCAATAGGTGTATATAAGGAAACTATATTTCATCCTGTAATGGACAATAGACCTTTTATATATAGCTACAAACAAGGTAGGCTCTATCCAAAATGGAGGGGATCTAGACTTTCAAGACCTTTTACAGATTAC
This sequence comes from uncultured Tissierellaceae bacterium, assembly GCA_964428475.1. Classification (GTDB taxonomy): domain Bacteria; phylum Bacillota; class Clostridia; order Tissierellales; family Tissierellaceae; genus JARICQ01. The sequence goes on along the minus strand of CAYRYO010000021.1, from coordinate 22,529 downwards.
TTGTTTTATGATATAGACGGCGATGATATAGATGAGATAATAGCAATTGAAATACTAGAAAGTCAAGAAAAACTTATAAATACTTATAAATGGAGGGGTTTTGGATTTGAGGCATTTTTAGAGAGCGAGAGCTTTAAAGATATAGATGATTTAAGATTATATAATGGCTCAGTTTATATGAAAATTAAAGACGAGAATGGTAATTATACAGGAATAATTGAGCTTGAAGATGATAATATAATAATTGAAAGGGGAGATTTAAATGAAGAAAAATAAACACCTTGTAACATTTATTTTATTGACATTAGTATTTGTGATTTTCTTAAGTGGATGTACTGCAAAAGAAGATTTAGCTGGAATGACAACTTCTAAGAATGAGGACAAAGCAGTAAGTGTAATTGTAGATGAAAAAGTTTCCAAATTTGCAAAGTTTGAAATCACAAACATCGATGTGCCATTTAATCCTACTAGATTCGAGACAAAAGTAAAACCTTATACTACCGATAAGCAATTGTCTAATGTAGTTAATGTAGAACAATTTGGAGAGTTTTCACCGGGGCAATTAGAACTATTAGCAAAGAATAAATTTGTAGTAAATCCTAGCAAAGAGGAACAACTTTTTTATATCTATGAAGACAATCAATACATGGAGATACCGTCATTTATCACAACGGATTCCGTACTTCAAGTTTATCACATATTTTATGATTACTATTTGAGGACCTTGGAAAATGAAAAACTATTAGGAATACTTGAAGAGTTAACAGATGGAATGTTAAGTAGTTCAATAAAGTTTTATAATAGCATAGAAAATGCGGAAGTAAAGAAGGTCCAATTAAAAAACATTGCATTTTTAGGAGTAGCTGAGTTGGTTTTAGAAAAGACATTGCCAAATGATATGCCAAAAGAAGCTAAAGAACTCTCACAAAAAGAATTTGAATTAATTAAAGCTCAATCAGGATATTCAGAATCAGCAATATTCCCATACCAATTAGACTACAGTCAGTATATCCCGAGGGGACATTATACTAGATCTGATGATCTTAAGAGATATTTCAAAGCTATGATGTGGTATGGTCAAGTACCATTCTCATTATATCTAGAAGATGAAGAGAGAAATATAGAACAGACCTTGCAGGCACTTTTGCTTGCTCATAGTGTTTATGATGATAAAGCTTTGTATGATAAATGGGAAGATATATATGAAGCTACTAATTTCTTTGTAGGAAGTTCAGATGATCTTGGAATTTATGAGTACGGAGAACTTCTATTTAAGGTGTATGGAGAAAAGCCAGATTTAAATAGTTTAAACGATAGCGATAAACTAGATAAGCTATACAAAGAGGCAGATAAACTTCCTCAACCTAGAATACAAGCAGAATATACCACTGTGACGACTCCAGTTGGCAAGCAATTTAGATTTATGGGTCAAAGATATTTAATAGATGCAGATATAATGCAAGCATTAATAAAACCAGTGACTAGGCCTGTATCATCTGGATTAGATTTGATGGGAGTGCTTGGATCTAAAAGAGCCGAAGAAATTCAGATGGAAAAAGAAAAAATCAAGGCAGAAAGTGGAATGGAAACTTGGAAGGAATATCCAAAGAAATTTAAAGAACAAGTGAAAAAGGTTTCCGATATAAGACAAGAAGAATGGCAATCAAATATGTATAATGGTTGGATGTGGACGCTTAATGGATATATAGAAGCATTTGGAGATGGCTATCCTAGTTTTATGACAAATCAAGCTTGGGTGGATAAGGATCTCAATACAGCACTTGCAAGCTGGTCAGAATTAAAACACGATACTATTCTCTATGGCAAGCAAATTGCTGCTGAAATGGGTGGAGGAGAAGAAGTGTTGGTTAAAGGATATGTAGAACCAAACATACAAGTATATGAGAAACTACTATGGCTAACTAATTTTTCAAGGGAAAACCTAAAGTTAAGAGATTTAAATATAGAAGCAATAGATGAAAAAATGGTGAAATTTGAAGAATTATTAGGCTTCTTAATCAACTGTTCAGTAAAGGAGCTTAAAAATGAAGAATTAACAGAAGATGAATACTATAAGATTATGTTTTATGGTGGAACATTAGAAGATTTAACTAGTTCATTTGCAGGGGAAGGGATGAGATGGTTTGAAATTACATCTGATACAGATAAAAACATGGCTGTAATAGCAGATTTTCAGACACTAGCACCAGATGGACAAAGTGGTGGAGGGTATGTAGAAGCGGGAGTAGGCCCTGCATATGAGATATACACCATAGTGCCTATAGCTGGAGAACTTTGCTTGGCTAGGGGGGCAGTATTTAGCTATCATGAGTTTATTTCACCTGATAGATTAACAGATGAAACATGGCAAGAGATGATTAAAGAAGATAAGGCACCACCAATGCCAGAATGGACAAATTCCTTTATAAGGGGTGGAAAGGGAGAAATCCCATATCCAGAATATGAATACTAAAGTATGGTCTGGGTTTATTTGTAGGGGCTGGGTTCTATCTCAGCCCCTTTCTTCTGTTTTATTCTTCTAAAAGTGCCACTGCTCTAATAGGTGAACCAGAGCCCTTTCTTATCCTCAGTGGAAGTCCCATATATAAAAATCTTTTACCTACAAGTTTGTTTAAATTACATAGATTTTCCGTATTTGTAATACCATATTCTCCGCAGACTAGATGTCCAGAAAAGTCTATATCATCTGGTGTTAAGTCAATAGCTGGGGCATCTACTCCAATATTTACTACTCCACGTTCTGCTAGCCATTTTGCACCCTTATAGCTTAGCCCAGAATATTCTTTTTGAAACATTTCTGTACCAAAGTTTCTATCGTGATGACCAGTATATAATAGTACTATATCGCCTTTTTTTATTTCTTGACCAGATTTTCTAAGTGCCTCTTCTAAATCCCTAGCTTCAAAATAATTGGGATATCTTATATGTGATAGATCTAAGCATATAGCCGATCCCCAAAAGTAATCTAAACTCATTTCATCTACAGTAGGACCACTTGGATTATATTCCCAAACCCCATCTGTGTGAGTTCCAGCGTGTTCACTGATAATGAGGTTTCTAGCTGAAAAACCGAGTTTCTTGCTGCCAGTAGCTTCCATATTTTGTTCATGTGTCATATGTGTAAGTATAAAAGTATTTTGATGCATTGGAAAAACATCCATACCTTGATATATTTCTTGAGATAAATCAATCATTCTTAAGCTCATAAGATCCCTCCAAATATTAATATTAAGTCTATTTTATTAGATATATCGTTAATATAGATTATATCATTAACTCACCTTGATAAACAAATAAATCTATTAGAGAAGATATATAAAAAAAACTGCATATATATCTAAAAAATATAATAATTTTAGATAAGATTTACAAGGCAATAAAATTGATACTGTGTTATTATTAGGATAAACCAAATGAAATGGGAGGGCTATATATGTATGATGTAATATTGAAAAACGCTAGGATACCTCAAGGCGATGATACACAAATAACTAATATACTAGTAAAAGATGAAAAGATAGCGGGGTTTTTGGATAATATAGAAGGGATAGAGGCAAAAGAAATAATAGATGCACAAGGATACTTAACACTACCCGGATGTATAGATCCACATGTTCACTTTATGTACCAAGGATTTCCACATAGAGAGAACTTTTTAACAGGTACAGCAGCTGCGGCAACAGGAGGAGTTACAACAGTAATTGATATGCCATGTTGTTCAGTCCCATCTGTAAGAAGTAAGGACCAACTGGATTTAAAAATTGATTTAATCCAACCTCAGTCTTTAGTAGATTTTGCATTATGGGGTGGAGTTACAGGAGAAGATGTAAGAGAAGGATGGCTTGATCATGTACAGGAACAAGCAGATGCAGGAGTAGTTGCTTTTAAAGCTTACATGACACCTTCAGTTCCAACATATCCAAGAGTAACAGATCCAGAAATGTACGAAGCATTTAAGGCAGTAGCAAAGACAGGATTGGCTGTAGGAATACATGCTGAAAACTATGCAATGTGCGATTTTTATGTAGATAAGTTTAGAGAAGACGGAAGAATGGATGGACCAGCTTGGGCTGAAGCAAGAATGGAACTGGCTGAAAAAGTTGCAATTGAACTTGGAATTAGCTTTGCTGAAGCAGCAGATGCTAGACTTCACATAGTACACATGAGTACAGGTATAGGAGCACAATTAGTAGGAGAAGCAAAGAAGAGAGGACTAGATGTAACTTCTGAAACTTGCCCACACTACTTGACAATAAACGCTCAAGATGCAATGACTGAACATGGAGCATGTGCAAAGATAGCACCACCACTTAGGACTAAAAGAGACAACGAGCTTCTTTGGGAAGGACTACAAAATGGTAGTGTAGACTTTATGGGTACAGATCATGCCCCTTATGAACTGGAAAGTGAAAAACGAAAAGAAGGAACAAATATATGGACAGCGTTCCCAGGAATTCCTGGAGTAGAAACTATGGTTCCAATATTAGTATCAGAAGGATATAACAAAGGTAGATTATCTCTTTCTAAATTAGTAGATGTATTAAGTAAAAACGCAGCTATTCACTACGGATTATATCCAAAGAAAGGTGCTATGCATATAGGATCAGACGCTGACTTTACTATAATAGATTTAGAAAAAGAATGGACAATAGATGCTAAAGAAGAGTCTTCAATGTGTGGATATACTCCACTTGATGGAATCAAACTTAAAGGAAAAGTTGCAAAGACAATAGTTCGTGGTAACTTAGTGTTTGAAGATGTAGAAGAAAGTGTACTAAAGGACTTAACAGATGAAGAACTTAAAACAATAGTTCACAACTTCCCAGCTGGAGTAGAAGAAAAATATAAAACTCACTTTGATAGATACCCACAACTTAATAGTGGAGAATATGAAAAGAGTTATAGAAAAGATCATCCAGAGGTAATAGATGAGCATATAAGAGGTATTAAGGGAATTAAGATTAAACCTGGATTTGGTCAATTTGTTAAGAGACAAAGTATACAAAAGCTTGACAGAACAATAAAATACTAATTTTAAAATAGGAGGAATTATATTATGGCTAAACACGCAATATTAGTAATCGATATGTTAAACGACTTCATAGGTGAAAAAGCACAATTAAGATGCCCAGGTGGAGAAAAAATAATACCAGATTTACAAAAACTTTTTAAATGGGTGAGAGAAAGAGAAGATGATGAAATACATCTAGTTCACGTTCAAGAAGCTCATAGAAAAAATGACGCAGACTTTAGAGTAAGACCACGTCATGCAGTAGCAGGTACTTGGGGTTCAGACTTTATAAAAGAACTATATCCTGAAGGCGAAGAATATATTATACCAAAGAGAAGACACAGTGCTTTTGCTCATACAGACTTAGATTTATATCTAAAAGAAGAAGGAATAGAAACAGTAGTAGTTACTGGAGTATGGACAAATGTATGCGTTAGATCAACAGCTACAGATGCTCTAGCAAATGCATACAAAGTAATCACATTAAGTGATGGAGTTCATTCTAAAAATGATGAAATGCATGAATATGGATTAAATGACTTAAGTATATTTACAAAGGTAATGAAGATAGATGAATACATCGATGCATGGGAAAAAGGACTTGACCCATGGCTAGGTGGCGGAGACGCTGAGAATAAAGTAGAGTAATTAAATACATTTCACGTGCCAAGAGTATTTCTTGGTACGTGGCTTAATGTAATCGCCACAAAAAGTCTTGTGACTATTACATTAAGAGCTTATAATATACATATAGATTTAAAACAAAAAGGAGGAATGGAAATGAATGAAGCGTTGGGACTTGTAGAAACAAAGGGACTTGTTGGAAGTATAGAGGCAGCAGATGCAATGGTTAAGGCAGCAAATGTAGAGTTAATAGGATACGAAAAGATAGGATACGGACTTGTCACAGTAATGGTAAGAGGAGATGTAGGAGCGGTAAAAGCAGCGGTAGATGCAGGAGCAGAAGCGGCTAGAAATGTAGGTGAACTACATTCAGTACATGTAATACCTAGACCTCATACAGAAGTAGAAAAAGTTATATTAAGTCAATATAAATAAATACTAAGACTTTATGGGAGGTTTGAAATTTGAATATAGGGAGAATAGTAGGCACTGTTGTAGCCACTAGAAAAGATGATAGCTTGGTAGGAAGCAAATTAATGATTACACAACCTCTTAATTTAAAATTGAAAGCAAAGGGAGAAGCGATTATTTCAGTAGATACAGTAGGGGCAGGGGTAGGAGAACTTGTCATATATATAAAAGGTTCAGTAGGTAGATTTGCAACAGGAAAAACAAACGCACCTATAGATTCTGCTATAGTTGGCATCATAGATGAACTCGATATAGACGAAACACTGTTAGAGGAATAAGCTTTAAAATGAATTTAGTGAAACACTAAATAAATCTAAATCAAAGGAGGATAGTAGAGATATTAAAATTAAAGGAGGATTAATATGTCTAGCGGAAAAACTTCGAATGACGGGTTTTTAGAAAAGCAATTTAAACTAAAGGAAAATGGCACTGATACAAAAACTGAGATTCTCGCAGGTGTAACTACTTTTATGACAATGGGATATATACTTGCAGTAAATCCAGGCATGCTTGGCGATGCAGGAATGGATCCAGGAGCTGTATTTACAGCAACTGCATTAGCTTCATTTATAGGATGTCTACTTATGGCATTTATGGCAAATTATCCATTTGCATTATCATCAGGTATGGGACTAAATGCATTTTTTGCTTACACAGTAGTACTTGGAATGGGATACAGTTGGCAATTTGCATTAACAGCAGTATTTTTAGAGGGTCTTGTCTTTATACTCTTATCATTCTTTAGTGTAAGAGAAGCAATATTCAACTCTATTCCAATGAATTTAAAGAAATCAGT
>CAYRYO010000021.1:0-15506 GCA_964428475.1 uncultured Tissierellaceae bacterium | reverse complement strand
TTTCATTTGACATGATTATAGTAATATTTACATTTTTATTTGTAGATATATTTGACACAGTAGGTACACTTATAGGCGTATCTTCAAAAGCTAAGATGTTAGATGAAGATGGAAAACTTCCAAGAGTAAAACAAGCACTTCTTGCAGATGCAATAGCTACTACAGCAGGCGCAATGCTTGGTACATCTACAGTAACTACTTATGTTGAATCTGCATCAGGAGTAGCTGAGGGTGGAAGAACTGGTCTTACAGCACTTTCAACAGGAATTATGTTTGCACTAGCACTTGTAATGGCACCATTATTTGGAATGATACCAGGAGCAGCTACAGCACCAGCACTTATAATAGTAGGACTTTTTATGATGAGTCCAATAAAGGAAATCGAACTTGATGATTATACTGAAGCAATTCCAGCATTCTTAACTATAGTTATGATGCCATTTGCATATAGTATAGCAGAAGGAATCGTATTTGGTATGGTTTCATATGTTGCACTTAAATTATTCTCAGGAAAAGGAAAAGAAGTTACACCAATTATGTATGTACTCGCAGTACTATTTATACTAAAAAACGTATTTATGTAAAAATAGCCGCCTTCAATCTGGAGGCGGATTTTTTTCAAAAATTTTATAGGAATTGATGAAATAAATCATATATAGGAGTGATCAAATGACATTAAAAGAAGTATATAATCCTAAAGATATAAGACAAGTCGTTGAATTACTAGACAAGTACGGAAGTGATGCAAAGCTGATAGCGGGCGGAACGGATATAGTAATTGAACTTAAAAATGAGAAAATATCACCTAGCGTGTTAATAGATATATGCAAGATAGATGAAATAAAAAAAATAGAAGAAGATGGTGAATATATAGAGATAGGAGCAGGTGTTACCTTTACACAAATAGTGGACAGCAATCTATTCGAAGGGAATTTAATAGGCTTTAACAAGGCTTGTAGAATGGTAGGTTCGCCTCAAATAAGAAACAAAGGTACTATAGGAGGAAATATAGCAAATGGCGCAGCTGCAGCAGATTCTGCTCCACCACTTATCTGTCTTGAAAGTGTAGTAGTGCTAGAAAGTATAAATGGAAAAAGAGAGATCTCCTTAGAAGAATACTATCAAGATCCAATTGCAGATAATGAGATATTGACATTTATAAAATTCAAAAAACCTAATAATAAAGCTGTACTTACATTTGCAAAACTAGGACTTAGAAAAGCACTTGCCATATCCAGACTTACAAACTCTGCACTTATAGAATTAGATGATGAAAAAAGGATAAAATCAGTTAGGGTGGCAAGTGGTGCACTTGCTAAGACTCCGGTAAGAGAATACGATGTAGAGGCCTATCTCCTAGGTAAAACAATAGATGATCAAGTGATAGAAGGAGCAACTAGAGTTTTAAGAGAGTCTATGGAAAAAAGATTAAAAGGAAGATCAACACTTCCATATAAAAGTCAAGCAATAAAGACGACATTTAGAGAAGCATTAGAAGATAGATTAATCTAAAGGAGGACCTACGATGAAAAATATTACTCTAACTGTAAATGGAGAAAAAAGAGAAATAGAAATAGATGAAAATTCAAGACTATTAGATCTTTTAAGAGATGATCTTGGACTTACAGGAACAAAAGAAGGCTGCGGAGAAGGAGAGTGTGGAGCCTGCACAGTGATAATGGATGGTCAAACAGTAAACTCATGTATGGTAATGGCTTTTCAGGCAGATGGTTCAGATATAATTACAATAGAAGGACTTGAGAAAGATGGAAAACTTCATCCAGTTCAAAAAGCATATGTAGATGTAGGAGCTGTTCAATGTGGATTTTGTATACCAGGGATGGTCTTATCCACAAAGGCATTACTAGATAAAAATGAAGATCCCACAGAAGAAGAAATAAGAGAAGGACTATCTGGAAACCTATGTAGATGTACGGGATATAGCAAGATGATGGATGCAACAAAACTCTCTAAGGAATATTTAGAGGAGGAGAAAAGATGAAATTAGATGTAATAGGCAAGAATATTATAAGGGTAGATGCCTATTCCAAAGTAACTGGAAAGGCGGAATATCCTGGGGATATGTATATGAAGGGTATGCTATATGCCAAAACGGTTAGATCTACTAAAGCACATGCATATATAAAGGTAGATATAGGAGCGGCAGAAAAGGCAGACGGAGTAGTTAAAGTGTTTACATTTCAAGATGTTCCAAACAACGAACACGGTGTAGTATTTCAAGACCATCAAGTGTTTGTAAAAGAAAAGGTAAGGCGAATAGGAGATCCTATAGCACTTGTAGTAGGGAAGACAGAAAAGGCATGCAGACAAGGAGCAAAGCTAGTAAAAGTAGAATATGAAGAGCTCGAGGGAGTATTTGATCCAGTAAAAGCTATGGAAGAGAGTTCTCCAAAGATTCATGGAGATTCAAATATAATGTATCATTACAAGCTTAGAAGTGGAGATATAGAAGAGGGATTTAAAAACTCATATGTAATAGCTGAAAACACCTATAAGACTAATTTTGCAGAACATGCATTTTTGCAGCCTGAAGCAGGACTTTCATATATAGATAGTGACGGAGTCTTAACTCTTCTTGTAGCTACACAGTACCCTCATTACGATAGAGAAGAAATAGCCAAGGTGCTTAAGATAGATGAAGACCAAGTAAGAGTAATCAATACAAATGTAGGGGGAGCATTTGGAGGTAGAGAGGATATATCACTTCAAGTACATCTATCCCTGGCAGCCTATATATTAAAGCAACCTGTAAAATGTATATACGACAGAGAAGAATCATTTTTAGCTCATGCAAAGAGACATCCTATGGTCATGAGGTACAAGACAGGAGCTGATAAATCTGGTAGGCTATTAGCCATGGAAGCTGAGATAATAGGAGATACTGGGGCATATGCTTCATGGGCTACCAATGTGCTTAGAAAAGCAGGAGTACATGCTACTGGACCATATGTAATCCCAAATGTAAAGGTAGATAGCTATGCAGTATATACAAACAATCCATATGCTGGAGCGATGAGAGGATTTGGGGCAACTCAAGTACCTATAGGCCATGAACAACAGATGGATATACTAGCAGAAAAACTCTCTATGGACCCTGTAGAATTTAGAATGAAAAATATATTTAGAAAAGGATCAAAAACTTCCACTGGACAAATATTATTAGAATCTGTACCTGTAGATATATGCTTGGAAGAAGTAGCTAAGAGATTCCAGGAATATAAAAAAGGGGAGGCGAAAATATGAAGAAGATAGGAAGGGGCGTAGGATTATCATACTACGGAACAGGATATGGAAATGGATTTCCAGACATATCCAGAGCAATGGTTAGACTTTTAGACAATGGCGAAATAGGAGTATGTGCAGGGGCTACTGAAGTGGGTCAAGGCTCAAAGACCATAATGAGACAAATCGTAGCAGAAACCCTTCATATAGACTCTGATAAAGTAGAGCTTGTATGTGAAGATACATCCCTTATGCAGGATTCAGGTACAGCGGCAGCTAGTAGACAGACATATAATACTGGGAATGCCATAAAACTTGCATGTGAAAACTTTAGAGATGTATTGCTAGAAGGAGCAAGAGTAGAACTGGGTTTAAATTCAACTGTAGGTCTTGAAATCTTAAAGGGAGATGTGTATTTAAGTTTTTTCCCTGAAAAAAGAATTTCATTTGAAGAATTAGCAGAAAAATATAATGGTGAAGATGAGATAAAGGCAAATGGAGAATTTATAGCTCAAACTGTTGAAATGGATCCAGAAACAGGTCAAGGTGCACCCTATTATCCCTATACATTTAATGCCTGTGGTGTAGAACTCGAAGTAGATACAAATACAGGTAAAATAGAAGTGTTAAAAGCCAGCTTTGCCCAAGATGTTGGCAAAGCAATCAATCCAAGGCTTATAGAAGGACAAATTGACGGTGGATTTGCTATGGCACTTGGATATGCACTATTTGAAGATTTAAATGTAGTAGATGGAAAGATGAAAAACAATAAATTTTCAAAATATCTAATTCCTACAGCAATGGACACTTTAAATGTGGAAAAGATAATAGTAGAAGACCCTGAAACATCTGCACCATATGGGGCAAAGGGAATAGGTGAACCCGTAATGCTGCCAGTGGCACCTGCAATACTCAATGCAATATACGATGCAATAGGTGTAAGGGTTTTGGAAATCCCAGTGACTCCAGAGAAATTATTTAAAGCAATAAAAGAAAGTGGCAAATAGTTATAGTGGAGGGGGAAATATGTCAGAGAAGAATAAAAATGTAGCTTTGATATTTGTATTCAGTATTCTTGTAATTGCAGGAAGCTTTGTCTTAAGTAATTATATAGAAAATATATATATTAAGGGGATATTGATCCTTTTAATAGCAGCGACATTGACATTTATAGTATTTAGATCCAAAAAAGATAGAAATGTTAAAAATATATTTGAGATTATATCTCATATAAATGATCTTGATTTCAATCTAGCTGATGACAAAAGCCTTTCAGAAGAAGAAAAACAAAGAGTTATAAAATTGTACAAAAGCATAAGAAAAAATCTCAAGACTCAAGTTGAAATATCCACAGAAATATACAATGTATGTGAAGAACTTTCGTCTTCAACGCTTGAAAGTTTAAATAGTTCAGAGATTATATCTACTTCTATAGATAGGGCTGAGGATAATATCTTGGAGCAAAGTGAAATGTTGAAAACTACAAATGAACTTACGGATAGAATATCTCAATCTATGGATAGTATAGGACAAGATATTAATGGAAAAATTCAATTTATATCAGATTCTATATCTACTGCTCAAAACAGCATAAAGTCAATAGATGATATAGAAGACAGAATAAAAAATACAAAATCTATGGTAGAAGATACTTCAAATAAAATAGTAGATCTAAGAAATTACTTTGACGAAGTAGTAGGATTTGTAGCTTTAATAAATACTATATCTAAACAGACAAAAATGCTTTCACTTAATGCATCTATAGAAGCAGTAAGAGCAGGAGAAAATGGAAAGGGTTTTGCCATAGTTGCATCAGAAGTGGGCAAGTTAGCAGGAGAAACAGAAAACGTATCCCAAAAAATTGAAGACGTAATCAAAAATCTCAAGAATGAAATAGAGATAATTTCAACTAAGATGGATGAGGAAATCAATTACATGGAAGAAAATAAGGATGTCATAGAAGATACGAGCAGGGAATTCAAATCCATTATAGCTACACTCAGTATTGGCAAAGAAAGTCTAGAGGAAATAAAAGACCATACATCATCGAATATAAGTGTTATAGAAGACATAAATACAAATGTAAATAAGATTGCAGACTTTTCAGAGGCAACATCTTCACAAATGTTAAACACTACAAAACAAGCAGTAGAACAGCACAATAGATGTATAGATACAAACAATATTGCAGAAGAAATAAGAAAAAATGTCTACAATATGCAACAGTTTGTAGTAGGTAAAGTTATGGAAGAAAGAATGCTAAAACAAGCGCATAAAGTCAAGGAGTTTTTTAAGTCAAAACAAAACATAGATGACAATGATATTTTACAACTATTAAAAGAAACTGGGGTAGATGCAATTTATATCACAGATAGGAATGGAGTAGTCAAGCATACAAATGAAAATGCTATAGGGTTGAATTTATACCAAGCTGACTCTAGTTTTTTAGATTTTAAGAGTTCAAACAAGGAATACATCGTCACTCCTATAAAGAAAAGGATGGAAGATGGAAAGCTATTTAAATTTTTAACCTTGAAAGATGAAGAGGGAAGATTGTTTGAAGTAGGCCTTGGAATTGAATCACTTATAAAGGATTCATGATAATGAATAGGATACTATCAGATGCCTTTAAACTACAGAAAAATGGAGAAATGATCGCATTTGTAGGCGCGGGAGGTAAGACTACTACAATGTTTGCACTAGCAGATGAATTAAAATCTAGGGGTAAAAGGGTGCTAGTAACAACTACCACAGCAATTTTCAATCCAACAGAGGGTTACGATTATCACTTTTTAGGGGATATGGAAAGGTCATTTCAACCAGAGAAGGCCACTATCACAGTATTTGGAGAAAAGATATTAGCAAACAAACTAAGGGGTCCAGGTCCAATGAAATTAGATGAAATATGGAGATCCAAGATCTTTGACTTTATATTGATTGAGGCAGATGGAAGCAAGAGAAAATCAATTAAAGCTCCAAGAATAGGTGAACCTATCATTCCAAATGAAACTACAAAGACAATAGGCCTTATAGGGATGGACTCTTTGGGGAAAAAAATCAATGATGAAAATGTTCATAGAGCAGAGTTGTTTTTAAGAGTGGTAGATAAAAAAACAGAAGATATACTAGAAGAAACAGATATAGTGAAACTTGTAATGCACCCTCAAGGATTATTTAAAGATAGTGTAGGAGAAAAAATATTGATACTCAATAAATGTACAGGAGATAGATTAGCTTTAATAGAAAACATCAAAGAAATCTTGATTGAAATGGGCCTTGAAAATATATTGATTGCAAATATAAATAGAAGAGAATTTTACTAGGAGTTTTCATATGGTCACAGGTATAATATTGGCTTCAGGCCTATCTAAACGAATGGAAAGAGATAAACTGTTAATAAACTTAGGTGGTAAAGCCATAGTAGAGCATGTAGTTAAAGCTTGTGTAAATAGCAATTTAGATAAAATCATATTGGTATATAGAAAAGAAGAGGTTAAATCAATAGGTGAAAAATGGGGAGTAGAGACAATATACAATGAAAATGCCAAATTAGGACAATCTCAAGCCATGCGGGTAGGTCTTAGCATAGCAGATAATGATTCTTCCTTTATGTTTTTGATGGGGGATCAGCCTTTTGTAAATCCTGATTTAATCAATAGATTAATAAAAGAATACAAAAATGTGGATTTACCACTAATAGTTCCATTTTATAATGGATGTAAAGGTGCACCTATTATCTTTGGAGGCCAATATAGAGAAGAACTTTTAAAAGTTCAAGGAGATATAGGGGGAAGGAAAATCGTAGAAAGAGATTATTTTAATATTCACAGGGTATATATAAATGACATTAAGTTAGGGATAGATATAGATACTGAAAATGATTTGGAGATGGTGAAAAAGTGGATATAGTTGTATTAAGAGGTGGGGGAGATATAGCTACTGGAATAGGTCATAGGCTTTTTAGGGCTGGATATAAGATTATAGTAGTCGATATAGAAAAGCCTACAAGTATCAGAAGAAAGGTATCCTTTTCTGAAGCTATATACAGTGGAGAAATAGAAGTAGAAGGTGTCAAGGCTGTATTTGCAAACAATTTACAAGAAGCCTATAGCATTATTGAGGATGGAGCTATACCTGTACTTATTGATGAAAAGGCAGAGTTAATATGTAAAATAAAACCAATTTCAGTAGTAGATAGCATACTTGCCAAAAAGAACCTAGGAACAAATAGGCATATGGCACCAATTACCATAGCAGCAGGTCCTGGATTTCAAGCAGGCGTGGATGTTGATTTTGTAGTAGAGACAAATAGAGGTCATTATCTGGGAACTGTAATTGAAAATGGAAGTGCAATAGAAAATACTGGAATTCCAGGGAACATAATAGGGTACACAGAAGAAAGAGTAATAAGAGCTTTAGGACAAGGGGTAGTAAAAAACTATCACCAGATAGGAGATATGGTTAAGTCTGGAGATATAATATGTAGGACAGGTGATTCTGAAGTGCCCGCAAAGATAGATGGGGTTATTCGGGGGCTTATAAAAGAAGGACTATATGTAAAAAATGGAATGAAAATAGGGGATATAGACCCTAGAGGAATAGTAGAATATACTAATACAATATCAGATAAAGCAAGAGCGGTAGCTGGCGGAGTATTAGAGGCCATGATGTATGCAAAAACCAAGCTATCACAATAACAATCAAATTAAAAACATAAAGATTGTTATATAATATACTTGTAGCAAAAGAGAGAAAAAGAATAAAAAATGTGGTAGAATTATGATGTAGAAGACACAAAATATTACAAAATTACTAGGAGGAATAAAAATGGATCAAAAAAAGTACATTTTAGCAGTACCTAATTTTAGTGATGGTAGAAGACAAGACGTCATAGATGCTATAGCAGCTACGATTAAAAACCGTGAAGGTGTTAAACTAATCAGTGTAGAGCCAGAACATGATTTTAACAGAACAGTGCTTACAATGCTTGGAGAACCAGCACCATTAAAACAAGCTCTACTTGATATGGCAGCTAAATCATATGAATTAATTGATATGACAGAGCAAGAAGGATCACATCCAAGAATAGGTGCTCAAGATACAATCCCTCTATTCCCATTCAGAAACATAACACTTGATGAAGTAAAAGTATTAGCAGAAGAAATAGGAAATGAAATACATGAAAAACACGGAGTACCAGTATTCTTCTCAGGAGAAAATGCAAAGACAGAAGAAAAAGCATCAATTTCCTTTATTAGAAAAGGACAATATGAAGGACTTAGAGACCTTCTAAAAGAAACAAAAGAGGATGCAGCAAGAAAAGACGAATATGAAGCAAGAAAACCAGACTTAAGTAAAGACGGACTACTATCAGACAAGCTTGGTGCTACAATAGTATCAGCTGATATGGAAGGACTTACAGCATATAATATATTCTTAAATACAGAAGATGTAGCAGTAGCTAAAAAAATCTCCAAAGCACTTAGAGGACCAAGTGGAGGATTCTCTACTATTAGATCAGTTGGAATCAAATTCCCAGAAAGAGAAGGAGTAGTAGTTTCAATGAACTTATTTGATTGTAGCAAGACTCCAATGTATAGAGCATTTGAATTTGTAAAACAAGAAGCAGAAAAATATGGAGTAGCAGTTACAGGTTCAGAATTAGTAGGACCAGTAAAATTAGAATACCTACTAAACAACTTAGCACACTATCTAAGATTAGAAGAATACGACATGGAGCAAATATTAGAATATCATTTGATGACTATGTAACTTAAAAACATAAAAAGAGAACTTCCGATAATGCTTTGGAAGTTCTCTTTTTATGTTTTTCTCTAGTCTGAAATGGGTATAGGGCTTTTAAAGGAGGTTTTATCTGTGAGTATAGGTAATTTAATCAATAAATGCGGAGAAAAGTACTCACCGTATAGGAATAAACTAGTAAATCATTTGCCTATGATGCAAATGGCCTTATATAAAATGACAGGAAATTTAAGAAGAGTAGAAAAGCTCACCAAAACCAAGACAAACAAGCCCAAGTGGGACCCTGTTAGACAAGAATATCCAAAATGTAAATCTATTGAGGATTGCTTAGGAAAAAGAGAGATGTATGAATCGGTTTTGGATATATTGCAAAATGAGATTAGAGAAGATAATATAGATGAATATGTGTCGGATATTTTAAATAGATATAGTTTGGGAATTTCTTCAGGCTTATTCCATACTCTCATTAGACTTTATTATGCAATAGAGGGATATGGGATTGAAAGAAACCTAATAGATGAAGTTAGAAGAGCTACTTCATACTATATAACAGCCTATCGCCAAGCAGATGTATTTAGCAGAAAGATAGAAGGCAAAGATATAATAGAAGAAATGGAAGGATTAATACACAATCAGAAAATACATGCATTGATACAAGATAAAACGACTATAGGTAAAAAGATGAGAGTATTGTATACTAGCCCCCAATACTTAAAGGCGGGATTTGTAATAGATGGGAATAAGGATGAAAAGGTAGAGGCGCTCCTTAGCATGCTACTACCTATATATATAAACACCGGGAATATAATCATACTGCATTGTATTACAGGTTTACAAGCTCTATTAGGCCTGGAGAAGTATTATAATGACTTTGACAGCACTCTAGACATACTTACTACAACTATCATCACACATCTAATGACAATAGGAGAATTAGATTTCCACTTAAAGGAAAGAGATAGGGTAGACTTTTCATGGGAATATATCATGAGTTTGGGATCTGAATCTCAAGATTCACATAATATTAAATTTGCATATAGTTGTCACGAAATCTCCAAAAACTATCCAGTTAAAAACTTAAAAAGAGCCACATTAAAGAGAATAGATACCATATAGCCCTTTCAGTAGGGCTATATCTATTTGTATAAGTAATTAGATATATTCGATAATATTATGTAAAACATTGTTATTTCATTTTAAAAGACAGGTAATTAATGATATAATTGAAATCGTAAATATTATATTTACTTACAAAAGGAAAACAGGAGGAAAAGAATGGAGATAGCGGTAATTGGAATAAATCACAATAAATCACCAATCGAAGTAAGAGAACGATTTTCTTTTACAGAGTCTATGAAAATAGAAAGTAGTGATTTATTACTTGATAAATCAATAAAAGAAACAGTTATCATATCAACTTGCAATAGAAGTGAAATTTATATAGCAAGTGAAAATATAGAAAAATCAATTGAAGAAGTAAAAAACTTTTATAAAGATTATTTTGCATTTGAAAATGCAGATAAATATATATTTAAAAAGAGAGGGAAAGATACAGTAATACATCTGTATATGGTAACATCTGGACTTGATTCTATGGTGCTAGGAGAAGATCAAATACTAGGTCAAATAAGAGAAGCCATGACATTTTCTATGAAGCTAGGATTTAGCAAGAAAGTGCTCAATAGACTTTTTATGGACGCTATATCAGAAGGTAAAAAGATAAGAAGTCAATTAAAAATATCTGAAATTCCACTATCTACAAGCTATATAGGGATAGGCCTATTGAAAAAAGAGATGAAAAGCTTAAAAGGTAAAAAGGCACTTATAGTAGGAGCAGGAAAGATGAGCAACTTAGCAATCAAATATTTAAATGAAGGAGAATTAGAAGCTATATATTTAACCAATAGAAGTCATGGAAAGATGAAAGAAATATTCAAGGAGTTTGAAGATCTTATACCTATAGAATATAGTGATAGATATAAGATACTTAAGGATGTAGATATACTAATTACTGCAACCGGAGCACCACATACCATTATAAAAGACGAGGAAATGTCAGAAGTAAAAGAAAAACTATATATACTAGATCTAGCACTTCCCAGAGATGTAGATTGGAAAGTGGGAACAAGGGAAAATATAGTATTGTATGACAATGATGATTTAGAAAGATTATCAGAAGAAAACTTAATTAGAAGAAAAGAATTATCAAGACGTGCAATAGATATAATAAATACAGATGTAGAAAAGTATATAGATTGGATAAAGAGTATAGATGTAGATCCAATGATAAAATCTCTAAATCAAAGATGTATACAAATAAAAGAAGATACTATGGAATATATAGATAGGAAGGTAGATTTAAATAAAAGAGATAAAAAGATAGTAGATAAAATGATAATGTCCGCACTCAAACAGTTTATAAGAGAGCCTATAAAGGCCTTAAAGCAAGTAGATGAAAATGATTCACAAGAATATATAAATGCCATTAAAAAAATATTTGAAATATAGGGGTGAAATATGTTTTATCCAATGATGATAGATATAGAAGACAAGTTGATATTAATAGTTGGTGGCGGGAGTATAGCATATAGAAAGGCTAAGGCTATGCTTGAATTTGGTGGAAGAGTAAGCATAGTAAGTCCTGAATTTTTAGATGAATTTAGGAATATGGAAGAAGAATATAATGATGGAGAAAGCAAGCTTATATTGATATCAGATGAATACGACTGTAAATATATATTAGATAAATCTTTTGTAATAGCAGCTACTTCATCTAGACAAATCAATAGGGAAATAATGAAAGATTGCAAATCAAATAAGATACTTGGGAGCAATGTAGATGGTAGAGAAAGTTCTGATTTTATCACACCTGCAATTTATAAAAACGACAATCTAACTATCTCAATATCAACAGGAGGCAGTTTTCCATATTTAAGCAAGAAGATACGAAGTGAAATGGGAGATAATTATAAAAAATACGATGCTGAATATCTAAGTGTATTAGAGGATGTTAGATATAATATAATAAAAAAATACCCAGATAAAAAGAGACAAATAATGGAGAAAATATTGGAACTAGATATAGATGGTTTGAAAAAATTCAGAGAAAATATTGATAATAAAAGCAAGGAGAATTGATATGAAGTTAATAGTGGGTAGCAGAGGAAGTGAATTAGCACTTAGACAGACAAATATGGTAATAGCTGATATTGAGGCTTTAAATCCATATGTAAAATGTGAGATAAAGATAATAAAGACTAGAGGAGATATAATACTAGATAAAGCAATAGATAAAATAGGGGGTAAAGAGATATTTACAAAAGAAATAGAAAGAGAGCTGCTAGATGGCAGCATAGATATGGCTGTACATAGTATGAAAGATATGCCAGGTATACTTCCAGATGGGCTAAAGTTATCCTATACACCTAAAAGAGAAGATCCAAGAGATGCCCTTGTTTTAAAAGAGGGATACAAGACTATAGATGATATTCCAGTGGGTGGTAAAATAGGAACAGGTAGCAAAAGGAGAAAATATCAAATATTAAAAATCAGACCAGATTTAGAAGTAGTTGGAATAAGAGGTAATATTCAAACCAGAATAAAGAAAATAGACACGGAAAAACTAGATGCGATAATACTAGCAGTAGCTGGAATAAATAGAATGGGTATAGATTTAAGTGGTAGAATTCAGTACCTAGAAGTAGATGAATTTTCACCATCACCTTGTCAGGGTATACTGGCAATAGAAGTAAGGGAGGGAGATAGTGAAATAGAAGACACATTAAAAAAAATATCTCATCCACAGACAGAAATACAAGCAAAAATAGAGAGAGCATTTTTAAAGGCAGTTGGAGGAAGCTGTACAGTACCAGTAGGTGCAAGATCTACTGTAAAGGGTGATGAGCTCTATCTAGAGGGATTTTTGGGGTCTGATGATGGACAAGTGCTTATGAAAACAACAATAAAGGGACATATAAATGATGCAGAAAAAATAGGACAAAAACTCGGACAAGAGATGCTTAAGGAGATGAATAGATGAGGGGAAAAGTATATTTAGTAGGAGCAGGTCCTGGAGATCCAGAATTACTTACTATAAAGGGGAAATACTATCTTGAAAATGCAGATGTAGTAGTCTATGATAGACTTGTTAATCCTAGTATGCTAAGAGGATTAAAAGAAGATGTAAAATTAATATACGTTGGCAAATCTCCAAAAGTGCATACAAAAACACAAGACGAGATAAATGAAATCCTATACAGGGAAGCCAAAGAGGGCAATCTAGTAGTTAGACTTAAGGGCGGAGACCCTTATGTATTTGGAAGAGGCGGAGAAGAGGGAGAATATCTATACGACAGAGGCATAGAATTTGAAGAAGTCCCAGGAATCACCTCAGCTATAGGGGGACTAGCCTATGCAGGTATACCCATTACTCATAGAGGAATAGCTACTTCCTTTCATGTAATCACAGGGCATACAAAAGACCAAGACGATAAATTAAATTGGAATGCACTTGCAAATGTAGATGGAACTTTGGTATTCTTGATGGGGGTTTCGAATTTAGAAAATATAGCAAATAGCTTAATAGCAAATGGAAAAAATCCTGAAACACCCACCGCTATAATCAATTGGGCAGCTACAAGCAAACAAAAGACATTAACAGGTAAATTATCTGATATATATGAAATAAGTAAGAGAGAAAACATCAAACCACCGAGTTTAATAGTGGTAGGAGAAGTAGTAGCCCTTAGAGAAAAGCTAAATTTCTTTGAAAAGAAACCACTATTTGGAAAGAACATAGTGATTACTAGAGAGGCAAGGTCAGCTATCACTACCATTAAAAGATTGGAACAACTAGGTGCCAATGTAATATCATTTCCAACTATAAAAATAGCAGAAATAAAGCCAAATATAAAATTAGATAAATCAATAAAAAATATAAAGTTGTACTCTCATATAGTATTTACCAGCGTAAATGGAGTAAAAGTGTTTTTTAATAGATATTTTGAACTTGGAAGAGATATAAGGGATATGGCAGGGATTAGAATAGCTGCAGTTGGAAGTAAAACACAAAATGCTATAGAGAAATACGGCATAAAAGTAGATATGGTGCCAGATGAATTTGTAGGAGAAGAACTAATAGAAAGTCTTCTACCAGAGCTAAAGCAGTCAGATAATGTGCTTATTCCTAGGGCTAAAATAGCCAGAGATATCCTAGTAAATGAACTTCAAAAAATCTCATCAGTAGATGAGATAGCTATATATGACACATTAAAAACAGAAAACAGCAAAGATGAAATACTAGAGATAATCAGAGAATTAGATGATTATCACCTCTTATTTACATCATCATCTACATTTACAAATTTCAAAGAAATTTTAGAAGAGAATGCAGATGAAGTATTTAAAAATGGCAAGATAATATCCATAGGTCCTATCACTACAGATACTATAGTGAAAGCAGGATACAGTGTAGATAATGAAGCTGTTACATACACAATAGACGGAATAATAGAAACGATTGTAAAGGAGAATATAGATGAATAGAACTAGAAGACTTAGAAAAAATCCTACAATAAGAAATATGGTAAGAGAAAGCAAAATAGATTTAGATGATTTTATATATCCATTATTCATAGTAGAAGGCAAAGACATAAAAACTGAAATCTCATCTATGAAAGGCGTCTATCACTTTTCAGTAGATAGGGTAATAGATGAAGTAAAAGAGCTACTTGATTTAGGAATAAACTCGGTAATGCTATTTGGAATACCAAATGGAAAAGATGAAATAGGATCGGGTGCCTATGCAAATGATGGAATAATTCAAAGGGCAGTAAAAGCTATTAAAAAGGTGCATCCTCAGATGTATATAGTTACAGATATATGTATGTGCGAATACACTTCACACGGACATTGTGGGATACTTGATGAAGATGGCTATGTAAATAATGACGAGACAATCGTATATCTTGGGAAAATTGCAATTAGCCATGCAGAAGCAGGGGCAGATATGCTAGCACCTTCTGATATGATGGATGGAAGAGTGGGATATATAAGAAATATACTTGACCAAAATGGATATGAAACTCTTCCAATAATGAGCTATAGTGCCAAATACTCTTCAGCATTTTACGGACCATTTAGACAAGCTGCACAGTCAGCACCCAGCTGTGGAGATAGAAAGTCTTATCAAATGGATGTGGCAAATACAGATGAAGCAATGAGAGAAATAGCATATGATATAGAAGAAGGTGCAGATATAATAATAGTAAAACCTGCACTGTCATATTTAGATATAATAAGGAGGACAAAAGATAATTTCAATGTACCAATAGCTGCTTATAATGTAAGTGGAGAATACTCTATGATAAAATCTGCTATAGAAGAGGGAATAGTAGGTGAAGAAACTATGATGGAAGTCTTAACTTCAATTAAAAGAGCAGGTGCAGATATTATCATCTCATACTTTGCAAAAGATGTAGCAAAACTTTTAAAATAAAGAG
>CAYRYO010000020.1:20181-30717 GCA_964428475.1 uncultured Tissierellaceae bacterium | reverse complement strand
AAGAGATGAAATATTATAATGCAGGAGAATACGATGTTATAGTAGTAGGAGCTGGACATGCTGGAGTTGAGGCGGGTCTTGCTAGTAGTAGAATGGGCATGAAAACCATGATAATGACTATGAGCCTTGACTCTATAGTTGCACTCTCTTGCAATCCAAATATCGGAGGAACTGGAAAGGGACATTTGGTAAGAGAAATTGATGCACTTGGTGGGGAAATGGCAATTAATATAGATAAATCCTTTATCCAATCCAGAATGTTAAATACATCTAAAGGACCAGCAGTACATTCTTTAAGAGTACAGGCAGATAAGAAGATATATCATAGTGAAATGAAAAAAGTATTAGAAGATGAAGAGAATTTAACCCTTAGACAAGGTGAAATAATAGATATATTGACAGAAGACCATGTGGTAACTGGAGTAGTTACGCGTACAGGTGCTATATTTAAATGTAGTGCTATAATACTTGCAACCGGAACATATCTAAGAGGGCGAGTATATATAGGTGAAGTAGATTATGAATCTGGACCAGATGGAATGTTTCCATCACTTATACTTTCAGATAAACTCTTAGAAAAGGGATTTGACCTTAGAAGAATGAAAACAGGTACTCCAGCAAGAGTACATAAGGATAGTATAGATTATAGTAAAATGGAAATTCAACCAGGAGATAAGGAAGTAATACCCTTTTCATTTTTAAATATGGATAAAAAGTACCATAGAGAGCAAGTTCCGTGTTATTTAACATATACAACAGAAGATATGCATGAGATAATAAGAGATAATATTCATAGATCTCCAATGTATGCAGGAGAAATAGATGGAGTAGGGCCTAGATATTGTCCATCGATTGAAGATAAGGTAGTTAGATTTGCAGATAGAGACAAACATCAAGTCTTTATAGAACCAGAAGGACTTTCAACAAAGGAAATGTATGTTCAAGGAGTTAGTTCGAGTCTTCCAGAAGAAGTTCAAATAGAAATGTATAAAAAAATTACAGGACTTGAAAATGTTGAATTTATGAGACCTGCTTATGCCATAGAATATGATTCAATAGATCCCAAAATACTTAAAAGAACTTTGGAGCATAGATTTATAAACAATTTATTTTTTGCAGGACAAGTAAATGGTTCATCAGGATATGAAGAAGCAGCAGCTCAAGGTTTAATTGCGGGAATAAATGCAGTACTCAATATAAAGGGTGAAGAGCCATTTATATTGGATAGATCGGAAGCCTATATAGGAGTATTAATAGATGACTTGGTGACTAAGGGCACAGAAGAGCCATACAGGATGATGACCTCAAGAGCCGAATATAGGCTTACTTTAAGGCAAGATAACGCTGATTTGAGGCTTACAGAGCGTGGGTATCATATAGGACTAGTCTCTAAAGAAAGATATGAAAAGACATTAGATAAAAAAGGACTTATAGAAGAGGAACTTGAAAGATTAAGAACTATTAAAGTTAATCCGACAGAAGTTAACAATGAGAAATTAGAATCTCTAAATACTACAGCTTTAAAAACATCACTAAGTTTATATGATTTAATAAAGCGTCCTGAACTTGGATATGATATGCTGATAGATTTTGATCTAGATAGACCGGATTTAATGAGAGAAATAAAATTGCAGGTTGAGACTCAAATTAAATACGAAGGATATATTAAAAAGCAACAAATACAAATAGAACAGTTTAAAAAACTAGAAAACAAAAAATTAAGTGAAAACTTTGATTACAATCAAATTAAAAATATAAGCAATGAAGGAAGACAAAAACTAAATGATATAAAACCAGAATCACTAGGTCAAGCCTCAAGGATATCTGGAGTATCGCCTAGCGACATAAATGTACTCTTGATTTATTTAGAACAAATTAGAAGAGCTAAAGGAGAATGATATGACGGATATTAGTACTTTAATAAAAGGGCTAGAAGAATTAAATATAAATCTTGAAGAAGGGCAAAAGGATCAATTTGAAAAATATAAAAAACTGCTACTTGAGTGGAATGAGAAAATTAATATAACAGCTATAACAGATGAAAAAGAAGTAGATGTAAAACACTTCTTAGATAGTTTGACAGCTAATGCTACAAAGTTATTCGATGGTAAAAAAAAGATAATAGATGTAGGCACTGGAGGTGGCTTTCCAGGGCTACCCCTAAAGATACTAAATAAGGACCTAGATGTGACTTTATTAGATAGCTTGAATAAAAGGATATTATTTTTACAAGAAGTCATAAAATCACTTGATTTAAACGGAATAGAAGCTATACACGGAAGAGCCGAAGAATTAGCTAGAAAAGAAGAATATAGAGAACAGTACGATATATGTATATCAAGGGCTGTGGCATCACTTGATACATTATCTGAATACTGTATTCCCTTTGTGAAAAAAGATGGATATTTTATCGCTATGAAAGGACCACAAGTAGAAGAAGAAGTAGAGATTTCAAGAAAAGCCATAGATAAATTGGGTGGAAAGATAATTAGAGTTGAAAAAATTGGCATTCCATGTTCAGATATATATCATTCTTTGATAATAATAAAGAAGATATCGGAAAGCTCGACAAAGTATCCTAGAGGCGGTGGCAAACCAAAGAAAAATCCACTATAAAATAGGGGAATTTGTATGAAAAAACATTGGAAATAAAGAAGGAAATAAAGGACTCAGTGTAGAAGTATATAATAAAGTTTAGTGAAATGAGGGATAAAATGAAAAATGTACAGCCTGTTCTAAAAAATATTCCTATATCCATGATAAAACCAAATCCATATCAACCAAGAAAGGATTTTAATAAAAAATCCTTAGAAGAACTTAGTGCATCTATTAAATCTTATGGAGTACTTCAACCTATAAGTGTTAGGGAAATAAAAACTGACTCCTATGAACTTATAGCAGGAGAGAGAAGGCTTAGAGCTACAGAACTTGCAGAAATTGCTAGTATCCCCGCAATAGTAGTAGAGTATAGAGATAAAGAATCAGCCTTTTTAGCCTTAATTGAAAATCTTCAAAGAGATGATTTAAATTTTATAGAAGAAGCTGAAGGATATCACAATTTGATAGTAGATCATGGTTTTACACAACAAGAAATCGCAAGTAAAATGGGAAAGAGTCAAAGTACAATAGCCAATAAACTCAGGCTTTTAAAACTTCCTGAAGATATAAGGAAGACCTTGCTTGAAAATAATTTAACAGAAAGACATGGTAGGGCTCTACTCAAAGTATCAGATGATGATCTTAAAAGAGAAGTAATATCCAAGGTAATAAAAAATGATTTAAATGTCAATAAAAGTGAGAATTTAGTAGATGGAATATTAAATGATTTAACTACCACCAAGGAAAAAAGGTCCAAGCAAAAAATAAAAAGTATGATAAATGTTAGAATATATCTAAATACTATAAAGAAGGCTTTTTCAGCAATAAAGGATACGGGAATAGATGCTAGATATAAAGAAATAGACAAAGGTGACTATGTAGAAGTAACAGTTAGAATACCAAAGTAAACAAACAAAAATGTTCCACGTGGAACATTTTTGTTATTTTAAACTTCTGAAATTTTCAAGGTATTCTCCTACAGATCTAGTCATTTCCAATGAAAAATCGGACATATATTTTCTTTTGCAGAAGGCCTTTATATCTTCATATATGTTTTTATTGATAGTACTTGTTTTCTCACTTCTAATCTTGTGCATTTGATCGTGTTCTTTTTTACTTAGTCTGCGGTATTCATTTTCAAATACAATATATTCTTTTTCAAAGCGAATAGGTTTTTTTCTGTCTTCTTGCTGTTTGCTTGGGTAGCCATAGACCAGCATTGCTATAGGTATCACAAATTCAGGAAGCTTCAAGAGTTTACTCACAAGTTCACGGTTCTCTAGGATATCACCAATATAGCAGGAACCTATACCAAGGGACTGTGCTGCTAGCACCGTATTTTGTGCAGCTATTAAAGCATCTGCCGATGCTAATAAAATATCTCCTTCACCAGGTCTTCTTGGATTACAGTCATTTAGTGTGAAGGAATCATACCATCTCTGATAATCTGCTAAGAATATCAATACCATAGGGGCCTTTGCTATAAATGGCTGATTGTCACAAGTAACCGCAAGTTTAGATTTCAAATCTTGATCAGTTATATCCAAAATGCTATACAGCATCATACATCCAGCAGTAGGTGCTTCAAATGCAGACTTTATAATTTCATCTTTTAAGTGAGCTTCTATCTCCCTATCTTCAAATACCCTTACAGATTTTCTATCTTTAATTTGTCTTATAACTTCATTCATAGTTGATCCTCCTAAAAATATTACTAAAATATATATAACTTGTTAACCTTACTATTTTTAATTGCTTTTATTTTGTTTTATGTAAATAAATGTATTTACGTAAAGCATTGATATGCATTGGATAGAATTGTTTTGGATTGTTAGCAAGCATGTTTTCTACTGTCTCGATTGTTTCCCATCTAATATTTATTGATTCATTAGTTTCCTCTAGTAATTCACCTTTTGTTTGGCATATAAATGTCTGAAGTATTATAGAATAACCACCACGTAAATTCTGAGTTGAGCAAAATGGCATAAAGCTAATTGTCTGATAGCCATTACTCTCTGAAACAATTAAGTTTTCTTCGCCCTTAATTTGTGTTATCGTTAATCCCGTTTCTTCCCATATTTCACGACGGAGTGCATCAAATATATTTTCATATTCTCGGATTTTTCCGGCGGGAATTTCCGTCAATCCCGTTTCGATTCCATCGTTTTCCTTGTTCCGTTGCTGAATAAGAATATATTTTTTGCCATTATATTCTTTTTCAATAATTGCGGCAACAGCTGGTTTTGCAAATATTTCTATCATTTTCTGTCCCTCCCAAAAGTACAAAACTCTTAATAAGTTCTTATTTATCATCCAAAAACAAGATTTTTCTTGATAATTGTTTTACACTTCTCCATTTTCATTTTGTTATTTACTATAAAGATGCATCTAATACCATTAAATATCTTAATGTAAGATTAATAATAGGTTAAAACACAATTTTACCCTATTAAATCATTTTTAAATTCAGCATATGGCTTTAATTTCGTTACCTTTTTCTTGTCATTTACAATAAAGGTGGGAACACTATCAACTTCATAAAGGGATATTAGTTGTTTGGATCTTTCTATTTCTTCATTTAGACTATTGCTCTCGATACAATTATTCATTTCAACTATGTTGAGTCCTGCATTTATCGCTATTTCATTTACTACTTCTTTCTTAGCTACATTATTTTCATCTTCAAATATTGCCTTAAAGGCCTCCCTTGAAAAATCATAGAATTTATCTTCTTTTTGAGAATAGACTCCAGCAAGAAGAAGTCTATGAGTGTTGAATTTCATTGTCTTATTCTTATATAATAGACCATACTCACCCCCTAAGCCTTCTATTCTCTCGTAGCCCTTATTTAAAACATCTTCAGTTACATATTTAGTTATGTTACTAGCTTCTAAACTAGCATCAGTATTTAATTCATAAGGTAAATATTCAAATCTTATATCAGGTCTTTCCTTTCTAAGCTTATCAGCTATAGAAAATCCAATATAACAAAATGGACAAGCATAATCTAAAAATACTTTTATATTAGTCATTTAAATTTTCCTTTCTCTTACATCTTATTCATAGTTTATTAGGGCATTCATATATCATTTTCAAGATAGCAAGTGCATCTGTATAATTTTAAGATATTCTTCAGCAGCTCTGGTCATTTATAGTGGAAGGTATTATTGAAGGTTTACTCTATACGTGATATTAACCATTTATTATCTATTTTTTCCAAAGTAAATTTACCCATGTGATTTTCTTCCTTTTTTATCTTTCCTTCAAGATATAGCTTTTCAATATATTTTACACTATATACAATTTCTTCATCACTCTCTGATAGCTTTTCATATTCTATATCCCCTATTTCTGATTTATCATATTTATCTTCTCTTAAAGCATCTATTAAGTCCGTGTCTAAGAAATATCTATTGCGTGATAGTTTGTCATAGGCCTTCTCACTTAATAGTATTTTTACATCTTTAAATGTTTCATTTATACTTTTTTCCCATTGTATATCTGGTCTATAATCTTTACCGTCTTCTAATTCTAATGGTATTATAGGAGCACCATCAAGAATACTAATTAGCTTGTCTTTTTTATCGTATAAGGCTGATTTATTGTTTAGAAATTCTTCAATATTTTTCTTTGCAATTGAACTATTATCATTACTACAAGCAAGTAGTAAGACGAGAAGCAAAGTTAAAGAGATAGAAAGGAATACTTTTATATATTTTTTCATATATGAACATCTCCTACATTAATAATTTAGTCGAACCCTACTATTAAGATACCCAAGATGAATCCATACAAACCTTAAATGTTCCACGTGGAACATTGTCAAGATATAGCTTTTAAATATAGACAGAATCTGATATTATATAATCAGAATAATTAAAAATAAGGGTGGTGGTCCTTTGGGCAAGATAATAGCTATATTTAATCAAAAAGGAGGTGTCGGCAAAACGACAACTTCAATAAACTTGTGTGCAGGACTGGGCAAACTTGGCAAGCGTATTCTCTTGGTAGATATTGACCCACAAGGAAACGCTAGCTCTGGTTTAGGCTTAGAAAAATCAAGTGATATGCCTATTATATATGATGTCTTGACTGGTGATATAGAGATAGAAAATGCAATAAAGGGAACAAGTGCAGAAAATGTAGAGATGATAGGATCAAACAATGATTTGGCAGGCCTGGAAATAGAGTTTGCCAAAGCAGGAGATTGGGAAACTATCCTTAAAGATAAAATACAAAGCATCAGGGATAATTATGATTATATATTTATAGACTGCCCTCCTTCACTAGGCATACTATCTATTATAGGGCTTGTAGCTTCGGATAGTGTGATTATACCTATTCAATGTGAATACTATGCCTTGGAGGGAGTTAGTCAACTTTTTAGAACAATTAAAATGGTTAAGAAAGGTTTAAATAAGGATCTAGATATAGAAGGGGTAGTCTTAAGTATGTTTGATGGTAGGACAAATCTATCTATACAAGTAGTAGAAGAAGTAAAAGCTTATTTCAAAGGAAAAGTATATGTAAGTCTTATACCAAGAAATGTAAGATTAGCAGAAGCACCAAGTCACGGGCTATCTATTATGGATTATGATAATAAATCAAAGGGATCAGAAGCCTATATGGACTTGGCAGAAGAATTTCTAGAACTTGTAGAGGAGGTGTAGAATGACTGGTAAAAAGAGGGGACTAGGAAGGGGATTATCTGCTTTAATAAATGAAGAAGTCGATTTGGGATCAGAAGATGATAGGATAAAAACCATAGATATAAAGTTAATAGTCCCAAATAAAAACCAACCTAGAAGAGAATTTAAAGATGAAGATCTTATAGAACTTTCAAATTCTATAAAAATAAATGGTCTAATACAGCCTATAGTTACTAGAAAAGCAGGTAAGAAATATGAAATTATAGCTGGTGAAAGAAGACTAAGGGCAGCTAAGATGGCTGGATTAAAAGAAATATCATCAATAATAAGAGATATAGATGATGAAAAATCAGCAAAGTTTGCATTGATAGAAAATATTCAAAGAGAAGATTTAAATCCAGTAGAAGAAGGACAAGCCTATAGGATTTTGATGGATAAATATAAATTAACTCAAGAAGAATTATCAATAGAGATGGGAAAATCAAGATCACATATTTCAAATACGGTTAGACTTTTAAATCTAGATAATGAAATATTAGATTATATAGTAGATGGCAAGCTATCCCAAGGTCATGCAAAGGTTATTTTAGCTTTAAAGAACAAGGAATCTCAGAAAGAGATAAGTAGACAAATAATTGAAAAAAAATTAAGTGTTCGTCAAACTGAAGATTTGATAAATGGGATGACAGAAAAGACAAAAGAAAATAAATCTAAATCTAAGATGCAAACCAAAGCTTCAAATATAATAGAAGTAGAAGAGACTTTGATGAATTCACTAGGAACAAAAGTCAATCTCAAGGGAGGAAATAAGAAAGGCAAGATAGAAATAGAATACTATGGCTTAGAAGATTTAGAGAGAATAATAGAAATACTCACAAAGTGAATACCGTCAGGTATTCACTTTATTTAAGTAAATAATTAATGAAATAGAGTATAAATTTTAAAAATCAGGGAAATAATATAAGGGTGATTATCATATTGTTTTAATTATTTTATTAAAGCAAATAATGTTTAATAAAATAATTGACAAGAAAGAATCCACATGTTATATTCTAAACTATACAAAAAAATATAAATGGAAGGAAGTGGTAAATTAATGGAAGGTTTGGTAAGTATTGTAAACAAGGTCTTATGGGATTATATTTTAATTTATGCATTGGGTATTGTAGGAGTATACTATACTATTAGGCTTGGAGTACCTCAGATAAGTAAGGTTGGGGCAGGCTTTAAACAGGCATTTGGGGGAGTCTTTAAAAAAGACAAAACTGCAAATGAAGAGGGAATGACATCGTTTCAAGCCTTAGCGACAGCTATAGCAGCTCAAGTAGGTACAGGGAATCTAGCAGGAGTTGCAACGGCTATAGCAGCAGGAGGGCCTGGAGCTATATTTTGGATGTGGATGTCAGCATTATTTGGAATGGCAACAAATTTCGGAGAAGCAGTACTCGCTCAAAAATATGCAACGACAGTTGATGGAGAAGTAACTGGAGGTCCAGCATATTATCTTGCCAAAGGAGTTAAAAGTAAGTTTTTAGCAGGATTCTTTGCGATTACTATTATTATAGCACTTGGATTTGTAGGAAATATGGTTCAGTCAAATTCTATAGCACAAGCTGTAAATTCAGCATTTGGATTTAATAAGGTAGTTATAGGAGTTATAGTAGCTATATTTGTAGGACTAATACTTATAGGTGGCATGAAGAGGATTGCATCATTTGCAGAACTTGTAGTACCTATTATGGCAGGACTATATATTCTAGGAAGTATAGTTATACTGATTAAATTTAGATCAGAGCTAGGGCCTGCTTTTAGAAGTATATTTGTAGGTGCATTTTCTACTCAGGCAGCAGTAGGTGGAGCTATAGGTATTACTGTAAAGCAAGCAGTTAGATTTGGTATTGCTCGTGGACTTTTTTCAAATGAAGCAGGTATGGGTTCAACACCACATGCACATGCAGTAGCAAAAGTAAATCATCCAGCAGAACAGGGCATGGTGGCTATGGTTGGAGTAATTATAGATACTATAGTTGTATGTACAGCAACAGCTCTTATCAATATAGTAACAGGAGCATATATGGAAGGGTTGACAGGAATAGAAATGACCCAGAGAGCATTTGAAGTAGGACTTGGGGACTTTGGAGTAAACTTCATAGCTATATCACTATTCTTTTTTGCACTTACTACTATAATAGGATGGTATTTCTTTGGTGAAGGAAATGTTAAATATCTATTTGGTGGTAGTGCTGTAAAATACTATAGAATTGCAGTATTGGGATTTATAGTACTAGGTGCATTTTTAAAAGTAGATATTGTATGGGATCTTGCAGATATGTTTAATGGCTTGATGGTAATACCAAACTTAATAGGATTATTTATATTAGCACCTCAGGCAGTTGAAATATTAAGAGATTACGATACAAATTATATAAAACCACAAAATTAAAGAAAACAAAATAAAAAAGATAAAATCAAATGTTATCAGTATATTTAGTATATATATAAAAAACATTTGATTTTATTTTTTTATATAGTAAAATACTTATAGGAGGTTGATAAAATGTTAATAGAAAAAAGTGTAAAGGATTTTATAGCGCAAACAGCAAGCGGAGAACCAACACCTGGTGGTGGAAGTGTAGCAGCATTAGCAGGAAGTTTAGGCGCGGCTCTTACTAGCATGGTAAGCAATCTTACCGTAGGCAAAAAGGCATATGAGGAACTATCAGATGATGCTAAGGCTAAAATTCAAGAGAACTTCAAAGGAATTGAAAAAGCTCTTGCAGAATTAACAGATATTGTAGATGAAGATACAAATGCTTTCTCAAAAGTAATGGAAGCTTTCAAACTTCCAAAACAAACAGATGAAGACAAAAAAGCTAGATCTCAGGCTATTCAAGATGGCTACAAAGTTGCATTAGAAGTACCATTAAGATGTGCTAAAAAATGCCTTAAGGTTTTAGAACTACAAGATATATTTGCAGATTATGGAAATATAAATGCAATAACAGATGTAGGAGTAGGTACATTACTTGCATATTCAGGAGTTGAAGGGGCATTATTCAATGTAACTATCAACTTAGGAAGTATCAAAGATGAAGCATATAAAAAAGAAATAGAAGCTGAAGTAAATGCTACTTTAAAGAAAGCCAAAGAATTAAAGGAAGAATTACTAGAAGTAGTATATAAGAGATTAGGATAAGAGAAGGCAAACCTTCTCTTTTTTTCTACACATAATTGGCACCAAAGGTGCACTAAGGGGGCAATAATATGTATAAAGAAGAATTATCAAATA
>CAYRYO010000020.1:6883-20081 GCA_964428475.1 uncultured Tissierellaceae bacterium | reverse complement strand
GCACCAAAGGTGCACTAAGGGGGCAATAATATGTATAAAGAAGAATTATCAAATAATATAAAAAAGGCAAGAGGAGATCAAATATGTGAAATGGTATTTAAAAATGCAAATATAATAAATGTATTTTCTGGAGAGATAATAAAAGGTGATTTAGCTATAGATGGCAACAAGATCATAGGAATAGGCAAGTATAAAGGGAGGACACAAATAGATTTAGATGGAAAATATATTTCACCAGGATTTGTAGATAGCCATGTCCATATAGAATCTTCTATGTCTAGTCCATCTGAATTTGCAAAGATAATAGTAGCTAGAGGCGTGACTACAATAATTGCAGATCCACATGAAATAGCAAATGTAAAGGGTTTGGATGGTATAAAGTACATAATAGAGGAAAGCAAAGATATTCCTTTAGATGTATATGTTATGCTACCTAGTTGTGTTCCAGCGACAGACTTTGAAAATTCAGGAGCAATATTAGAAGCTAAGGAACTTAAAACATTGATAGATGAAAAGTCTGTACTTGGACTTGGAGAGCTTATGAATTATCCAGGAGTAATAGCAGGAGATGATAGGATACTAGATAAACTTACGGTATTTAAAGATCATATAATAGATGGACATGGTCCAGTAATAAGTGGACTTGATTTAAATGCATATGCTATTGCAGGAGTAAAGACCGAGCATGAATGTTCTACAGTAGAAGAAGTAATAGATAGAATAAGACTTGGTATGTATGTACTAGTAAGAGAAGGTTCTGCTGCACGCGATCTTAAAAATATAATATCTGCAGTAAACAAAGATAATCTAAGAAGATTTATGTTTTGCACAGATGATAAGCATCCAGATGATTTAATAAAAGAAGGAAGTATAGATTTCAATATAAAATTGGGTATTAGAAGCGGAATAGATCCAGTAGATGCAATCAAGATGGCGACATTAAACTCATGTGAATGCTATGGACTTAAAAATAAAGGAGCAATAGCACCTGGGTATATAGCCGATTTAGTAGTCATAGATAATCTAGATGATTTTAATATATTGAGCGTATACAAAGGTGGAAAATTGGTTGGAGAAAATGGAAGGGCCTTATTTGAATCAGATGAGAATTCTCCGGCACATATGATAGACACGGTAAATATAAAAAAGGTAGATATAGAGGATTTAAATATAAAGATGAACTCAAATCAAGCAAATGTAATAAGCGTAATTGAAGACAGTCTAGTAACAAAAAAGTCTATACGCCAAGTAAAAGTAGAGGACGGGAGTTTTAAATACTCAGATAATGGTATATTAAAGTTAGCAGTAGTAGAAAGACATAAAAAGACAGGAAATATTGGACTTGGACTTATAGAAAACTTTAATATAAAAAAGGGAGCTATAGGGTCAACTATCGGACACGATTCACATAATATGATAGTTGTAGGAGATAATGATGAGGATATACTAAAAGCCATAAATGAATTAGAAAGTATAGGTGGAGGAATCACTCTAGTATCAGATGGAAAGGTAGAAAAAAGCTTAAAACTAGAAATTGGTGGAATAATGACTTCAAAACCTGCGGAAAATACAATAAAAACATTGGAAGAAATGATCTCTTTAGCATATAATAAATTAGGAGTAAATATTGGAATAGATCCATTTATGACATTGGCATTTATGGCACTTCCAGTAATACCAAGTTTGAAACTAACAGACAAGGGATTATTTGATGTAGAAGAGTTTGATTTTATAGAAGTAGATAGTGAACAATAATAGCAAGAAGGAGTGGTAGTATGATATATTTTGATAATGCAGCAACATCTTTTCCCAAGCCTCAAATAGTATATGATGAAATAATGGATTCCATGATGAATTACGGAGCAAATCCTGGAAGATCTGGGCATAAACTGGCACTAAAGGCAAGTAGAGGAATCTTTGCAGCCAGAAGTAATATAGGCAGGCTATTTAATCTTAAAAACCCATTAGATATAGCATTTACATTTAATTGTACAGAAAGCTTGAATATAGCTATAAAAGGAATATTAAAAGCAGGAGATCATGTAATTACAACATCTATGGAACATAACTCTGTATTAAGACCTATCAAGTATCTTGAAAAGATGGGAGTTGAAAATACTATTATATGGGGGGACTCAAAAGGAAGGATAAATCCAAAGGACATTGAAGATAATATAAAGAAAAATACAAAATTAATAGTTACAACTCATATTTCAAATTTAACAGGAACAATAATGGATATAAATGCAATAGGTGAAATCTCCAAAAAACATGGTATAATATATCTAGTAGATGGTGCTCAATCAGCAGGGGTTTATGATATAGATCCCAATGCTATGAATATAGATATGATTGCATTTCCTGGACACAAAGGGCTACTAGGACCACAAGGTACAGGTGGACTCTATATAAGAGAAGGACTAGAAATAATTGAAACATTTCAAGGTGGTACAGGAAGCATATCTCATTTACTAACTCAACCTGAAGATATGCCAGATAAATTTGAAGCAGGTACTGCAAATACTTCAGGAATTATAGGGCTTGGAGCAGGAGTTAAATATATAATGGATCTTGGAATAGAAAACATAAGAAATAGGGAAATAGAACTTACTCAACACTTTATGGATGAAGCCCGTAAGATTGATGGAATAAAGATATATGGTCCAGACAAGATAATAGAACACGCACCAGTAGTAACTTTAAATATAAAAGATGCAGATTCGTCAGAAGTAAGCTATATATTAAATGAAGAATACGACATTGGGGTAAGACCAGGATTACACTGTGCACCATTAGCACATAAGACAATAGGTACATTTGAACAGGGAGCAGTTAGGTTTAGCTTTGGATATGAAAATACTCACGAGGAAATAGAATTTGCCATAGGTGCACTGCGTCAAATTGCAAGAAAAATTTAGAAAGGGGAAATTAAATGGAGGAAATACAGAAGTTTTTCCAAACTTACACTGTAGATATTATCTTAGTTATAGCAGTAATATTAATTATACTCTTGATAACAAATCTAATTGTCTTGTTTAAAACAAATAAAATGAAAAAAAATTACAATAAACTAATGAATGGAAGAGAAGGTGTAAATATATCAGAATTGTTAACGCAGACAGGAATGGAAATAAATAATTTAAGAAACAAAGTAATCATAAACAAACAAAGAACAGATGAAATAGATGCAAAACTAGCCTTTGCTATTCAAAAGGTTGGTTTTGTAAGATACAATGCATTTGCTGAAATGGGCTCAGACCTTAGCTTTTCAATTGCCATGCTAGATGGTTTTCAAAATGGATTTGTAGTTACTAGTATATATGGAAGGGATTATGCATCTACTTATGGCAAGCCAATCAAAGGTGGAAAATCAGTATATCCCCTATCGGTAGAAGAAATGCAAGCAATAGATAGAGCTATGTTAGGACAAGTATTAGAAAAAACAATTTAGCAGGAGGAGTATGATGGAAAATATACTTTTCATAGTAAATCCTATTGCAGGCGGAGGGCGTGCTAAAGCCTTGATACCTTTGATAGAAGAGGCAATGAATAAATATGAACGACAATTTAATATACTTATCACTGAAAAAGCCAAAGAGGCTAGCAAGATATCAGAGGAAAACCTAGTTAAGTATAATACAATAGTTGCAGTAGGTGGAGACGGCACAGTCAATGAAGTAGCTAAAGGAATGATAAATAAAGGACTGGGAACCCTGGGTATTATACCAGGTGGCACAGGAAATGATATGGCCAAAAGCCTTGGGATACCAATGGACCCAGCAGAATCCCTTGAAATTATTTTAAAAGGCAAAAGAAAAATGATTGATATAGGAAAAGCCAACTCATATGATTTTTTAAATATAGCAAGTGTGGGCTTTGATGCAGAAGTAGTGAGGAACAATGTAAAGATAAAGAAAAAGATAAAAGGCGAGATATCATATGCATTTAGTGTAATTTATACATTATTAAATTTTAAAAGCAAGAAAACAAAAATTGAAATAGATGGACAAGTATTAAATGAGAAAATACTGCTGTTAGCAGTTGGAAATGGAAAATACTATGGCGGGGGAATGAAGATACTTCCCATGGCCAAAATAGATGATGGATATCTACATATATGCTTGATATCTAATATCAGTAAATTACTCTTGTTATTCTTATTTCCAACTATATTCAGAGGCAATCATATAAAATATAAAAAATACGTAAAAACTTATACTGCAAAAACAGTAAAGATAATAGGAGAAGGCGAACTTCCACTAAATATAGATGGAGATATAATCTGTGCCAAAGATATCAACTTCTCACTAGAAGAGAGAAAACTAAGGGTATTATATAAAGACTAAAAAATGTTCCTCTAGGAACATTTTTTAGTCTTTAAGGTTTTAATTCTAAGCTTAAAATTGGGCTAAGTTCTAAATTTAATTTATATAAAGCAAGTGATATACTCCTAGCAATTATACTTGACATAGATATGACCAAAGATAATCTAGTGCTTTGAATAATTAGCATTTCCATCATTCCACCCATATTCACTATACCTGTAATTGAAATATCTCCAACAGCTTGCAGATCTTTATTAACGCCTGCCCCTGGCTTTATGGGGCCATTCTTAATATTTATATAGCCTACTTTACTCATACTTCCTAAACTAGAATCAATAGCCACTATAAAAGGATCTTTATATAAAGTAGATATTTCGTCTATAGTATCATCAAGATTTTTAGCATGAACAGGATCGTTCAAGCTTCCAAACACGTGAATTCCCTTATATCTATTTAATCTTTTTAAAAGGTCACTGCCTATCAAAGGGCCTAGTGCATCTCCAGTAGCTCTATCAGTTCCAATACATAGAAACACTAAATCTCTTTTACAGTTCCAATATAAACTTAAATAATCATATATTAAATTTGAAAATTTATACACTGAAAAGTCCAAACTCGAATCTATAGAATCTTTATGACATACCAAAGAATCACATCCATTTCTCCAACTTATTTTATGCAATATATTAGATTATTGACACAAGCAAGTAAAAATATTTATAAAAAGATATTAAGTTTTCTTAATATCTTTAGCAGTCTTCCATTAAATAGCAAACCACGGCTTTTAAATGGCATAAACACTGAGTATGTATAAAAAACAAAAATAGTAATATAATAAAACATATATTGGTATATAAGAGTTTTAAATGCCGAGTGACTGTGGTATAATTATTACAGAATAGTTACAAAGTCGAGTAACTATTCTATTTTGAGTAGTTGCTACTAAGGAGGAAAAGGATGGATAATTCAAATCACCTTGGATCCAAGATTAAGTTCCAAGGTAAAGATAAAAGCAATTTAAAAGAGATTATAGCTACATTTAAAAACAGAGACAATATAAATTTAAATAACATACATAGCAGGATAGCTTTATCAATTTTTATGATAATAATTATTGCAGTACTTGGTACTGTAGCTTATAATACACATCTTATAAATACACAGGCATTTGATGTATATATAGGAGAAGATAATATAGGCATTATTAGAAATAAGAATGATGTGTTAAATGTTGCAGAAGATATAAGATATGAACTTTCAAAAGCATATAATATGGATATAGTATTTACAAAAGAGATTTCATTTAAGGAAACACATGTAAAGGATGAGTTGTTGACACCCATAGGTGACTTTAAGAACTCAATCAAATCAAAATTAGCTTTTATGGTTTATGGCTATGTGCTAAATGTAAATGGACAGGATATAGCTGCTTTAAAGACTCAAGGAGATATGGAAAATATAATTGAAAGAATAAAAGAACCTTTTAAAACTAGAATTAAAGAAGGTGAAGTATTAAAAGATATAAAAATTGTAGAAGATATAAGGATAGAGAGAAAAGAAGTGGCTTTTAATAAAATACAAGAGCCCGAGGCACTCTACAATCATCTACTAACAAGTTCTGAAGAAATAAAGATACACACAGTAGAAGTTGGAGAAAGCTTTTGGACCATAGCTATGATGTACGATATGACAGTAGAAGATTTAATAGCTGCAAATCCAGATGCAAACCCTGAAGTAGTTCAAATAGGTGATGAAGTAAAACTGATACTTCCAAAGCCAGTTTTAACAGTGGAGACAATTAGTGAAATAGAATATGATAAACAATTAAAATACGATACACAAATAGAATATGATGACGATATGTACAATATCCACCAAAAGACAAAAGTAGCTGGAGAAGATGGATCTTCAAGGTTATTGGAATCTAGAACAAGACAAAATGGCATAGTCGTAAAAAAAGACATAATAAAAGAAGAAATCACCAAAGCACCAGTCACAGAAATAGTGATTAAAGGTACAAAAGAGCCACCAAAGACAATGGCAACAGGAGAATTTTTAAGACCAACCAGAGGTAGAATTTCATCTCCATATGGCATGAGGAATGGAAGAATGCACAAGGGACTTGATATTGCATCGTCAAGTGGAACTTCTATAAAAGCTGCAGATGGAGGAAAAGTAGTATATGTAGGATATAAAGGTGCATATGGGAAATTGATAGAAATAGATCATGAGAATGGATACAAGACAAGATATGCTCACAATAGCAAGACATTGGTAAATGTAGGAGATAGAGTATATAAGGGGCAGGAAATATCTAAAATGGGAAGCACAGGAAGATCAACAGGTTCCCATCTTCATTTTGAAGTAATTAAAAGCGGATCAAATCAAAATCCAAGTAAATATGTAAATTAATAAAAATAAAAAAAACTCTTGCTTTTTAAAATGATATGGTATAAGATAGTTTTAATTTAAAAATATAAAAAGTTTTGATGGAGAAAAAAGTATATTATATTTAATTACAGAGAACTGATGCATGGTGAGAGTCAGATTAAAAAATATACATAATAAATCACTCCAGAGCTGTCGAGATGAAATGAAAAGAGTAATCGAGGCCGGTATTC
Source organism: uncultured Tissierellaceae bacterium (assembly GCA_964428475.1). Classification (GTDB taxonomy): domain Bacteria; phylum Bacillota; class Clostridia; order Tissierellales; family Tissierellaceae; genus JARICQ01. The sequence continues at coordinate 13,135 of CAYRYO010000020.1, read as the reverse complement.
TTAATGTTTAAGAAGCGCCACCGTTATATGGCTAGGGCTAGTAGTTTTGGCTTTAAAAGTCAATTTTTGTGAAAAAATTGAGAACTTGGGTGGTACCACGATAATCTCGTCCCTAGTATATTTGTATATATACTAGGGATTTTTTAATACCTAAAATCAAATTAAAAGGCAGGAAATCATGCACAAGGACTAGCACTTGCAGCACTGAAACTTAGATAGCTTTCATCATGTAGAGCTTCAAGTAACAGTAGAAAGCAATGGTCATGAACATATAAAGGCGATAATGAATGCTTTAGATAATCAAGGATATAAAATAAAAAAATTAAATTCATAAGAATGAAAGGTGGTTAGTCATGGGAAAAAATATGATAAATGGTGCCAATATACTGCTTGAATCTCTTAGTAGAGTTGGCGTAGACACTATGTTTGGGTATCCAGGAGGCTCTGTAATACCTATATACGATGCAATATACGATTTTAAAAAGATTAAGCATTATTTTGCAAGACATGAACAAGGTGCAGCTCATGAAGCAGATGGATATGCAAGGTCAACTGGGAAAGTTGGTGTATGTCTTGCAACATCAGGACCTGGAGCTACCAATCTAGTTACTGGTATAATGACAGCTCATATGGACTCTGTACCGATGTTGGCAATTACTGGGCAAGTTGCTAGTTCACTTCTTGGGAAAGATGCATTTCAAGAAAGTGACATAGTGGGGATTACGCTACCAATTACAAAGATGAATTACTTGGTAAAGGATATAAAAGAACTTCCTATGATAATAAAAGAAGCCTATTATATAGCTTCAACGGGAAGACCAGGACCTGTTTTAATAGATATTCCAAAAGATATTCAAGTTGCAGAGATAAGAGTGGAAGAATTTGAAGAACTATTTAAAAAAGATGTGAACTTAGAAGGTTATGTTCCAAACTATAGAGGACATAAGGGGCAGATAGCAAAAGCTATAGAACTAATAAAAAAGGCTAAAAAACCACTAATAATAGCAGGTGCAGGAATAATTAAATCAGAGGCATGGGATGAATTAAAACAATTAGCAGAAAATATGGATATACCGGTAACAAATACGATCCTAGGACTTGGAAGTTTTCCAGGAGATCATGAGCTTTCACTTCATATGTTGGGAATGCATGGGACGGCAGCAGCAAATTATGCAACAGAAGAGACTGATTTAGTAATAGCTGCGGGAATGAGATTTGATGATAGGGTTGCAGGAAATCCAGAAAAGTTTTGTAAAGCTGCAAAGATAATTCATATTGATATAGATCCAGCAGAAATAGAAAAAAACAAATGCATTGAAGTACCTATAGTAGGAGATGTAAAAGGTGTACTAGAGGAATTCAACAAAAAACTTACACCTAAAAAGAATCCAGAATGGGTGAAGCAGATAAAGCAGTGGAAAACTGATTATCCTATGATTTATGTAAAAGAAAGTGAAAAGTTAATGCCTCAAGAAGTACTAGAGTATCTAGATACCATAGTCAAAGGGGGGGCTATAATAGCAACAGATGTAGGTCAACATCAGATGTGGACTGCACAGTTCCTTAGATTTAATCATCCAAGAACAATGTTAACATCAGGTGGTTCAGGGACTATGGGATTTGGACTTCCAGCCGCAATAGGGGCTCAAATTGGCAACAAAGATGAGCTAGTAATAGCAGTAGTTGGAGATGGTGGATTTCAAATGACCTACCAAGAGCTAATGTTACTTAAACAATACAATTTGCCAGTTAAAATACTACTATTAAACAATTCATATCTTGGAATGGTAAGGCAGTGGCAGGAAATATTCTTTGATAGGAGATATTCATTTGTAGGGCTAGATGTCAATCCGGATTTTGAAAAGATAGGCCAAGCTTATGGAGTGGAGACAGTGACTATTAATACTCGTCAAGAACTTGAGGAAAAATTAGAAGGATTAATAAAAAGTGATAATCCAGTAATCATAAACTGTATAGTAGAAAGAGAAGCCAATGTATTTCCAATGATACCGTCAGGTAAAAGTGCAGGGGATATGATGGGAACGAGGGGGGAAATATAATGAACACCTATGAAATTCTTATAATAGCTAAAAATAAGGACGGGATAGTAGGTCGTATAATGTCATTATTCAATAGACGTGGATATTTTGTAAAAAAGATGACAGCAGGAGCTACAAACAGAGAAGGATATACCAGACTTACCCTTAGTGTAGAGGGTGATGAAATGATACTAGACCAAATTCAGAAACAAGTATACAAGATAATAGATGTAGTAAAAGTAAAGATATTTCCAGAATCAGGAGTAATTAGAAGGGAGATGATGCTGATAAAGGTAAAGTCTAATAATGAAACAAGGGCACAAATAATTCAAGTGGCAGAGATATATAGAGGAAGCATATTAGATGTATCAAATAATGCTCTTACTATAGAACTTACGGGAGATGTAGGTAAACTAAAGGGTTTTGTAGATATGATGGAGGCTTATGGAATACTTGAAATAGCAAAGACAGGCGTACTTGCCATGAGCAGGGGCGAAAAACTATAATAAATTTAAGGGAGAGATAAAAATGGCAAAAATGTATTATGACGCAGATTGTAAATTAGAGGTATTAAAAGAAAAAAAAGTAGCAGTAGTAGGATATGGTAGTCAAGGACATGCACATGCACTTAATCTTCATGAATCAGGAGTAGATGTAGTAGTAGGTCTATACAATGGAAGTAAATCATGGAAGAAAGCAGAAGATGCAGGACTTAAAGTAGCTACAGTAGCTGATGCAACAGCAGAATGTGATGTAATCATGATACTTGTAAATGATGAAAAGCAAGTAGAACTTTATAATAATGATATAAAACAAAATTTAAAGGCTGGAAAATACTTAGCATTTGCCCACGGATTTAATATTCACTATGGACAAATTCTACCACCAGAAGATGTAAATGTATTTATGATCGCACCAAAAGGACCAGGACATACAGTTCGAAGTCAATTTGAAGAAGGTAAAGGAGTTCCATGTCTAGTAACAGCATATCAAGATCCAACAGGGGATACTATGGATGTAGCATTAGCCTATGCTAAGGGAATTGGTGGAGCAAGGGCAGGTATACTAGAAACTACATTTAAAGAAGAAACAGAAACAGATCTTTTCGGAGAACAAGCAGTGCTTTGTGGTGGAGTAACTGAGCTTATGAAGACGGGATTTGAAGTATTAGTAGAAGCTGGATATGATCCAGAAAGTGCATATTTTGAATGTGTACATGAAATGAAATTAATAATAGATATGGTAGCTGAAGGTGGACTTAGTAATATGAGAAATTCAATCAGTGACACGGCAGAATACGGAGACTACAGTGTAGGAAAGAGAATTATCACAAAAGATACAAAAGCTGAAATGAAAAAGGTATTAGAAGAAATTCAAGACGGCACATTTGCAAAAGACTGGATATTAGAAAATAAAGCAAATAGACCATATATGAATGCAAAGAGAAGAATAGAACAAAATCATCCAATGGAAGTAGTAGGCAAAAAGTTAAGAAAAATGATGAGCTGGTTAAAAAAAGACTAAGAAGGTGAAATGATGAAAAGTGATTCAGTGAAAATAGGTATAGAAAAAGCACCACACAGGTCCTTGATGAAATCCATAGGGCTGACAGACGAAGAAATAAAAAAACCATTGATAGGAGTAGTAAATACATTTAATGAAATAGTACCCGGACACAAACATCTAAGAGAAGTAGCAGAAGCTGTAAAAAAGGGAGTAATAATGAAAGGGGGAACTCCACTAGAGTTTCCCGCAATAGCAGTATGCGATGGGATAGCTATGAATCATCAAGGAATGAAATATTCCCTGGTTAGTAGAGAACTAATCGCAGATAGTGTAGAGATAATGACCCTAGCCCACGGACTAGATGGACTCGTAATGATACCAAATTGTGACAAGGTAGTGCCAGCCATGCTAATGGTAGCAGCTAGACTTGATATCCCCTGCATAATAGTAAGTGGTGGACCCATGCTTGCAGGTAGGCATGGGGGCAAAAAAATAGATTTAAGCACCATGTTTGAAGCAGTAGGTGGTGTAAAGGCAGGCAAGATATCAGAAGAAGAACTCATGGAGATGGAAAACTCAGCCTGTCCGACTTGTGGATCTTGTTCGGGAATGTTTACAGCAAATTCAATGAACTGTATGACAGAGGCCCTTGGCATGGCACTTCCTGGAAATGGAACTATTCCAGCAGTATTTGGAGAAAGAATGAGGCTTGCAAAATATACTGGTATGCAGATAATGCATCTAGTAGAAAAAAACATAAGTCCAAGACAAATTTTAACACCACAGGCCTTTAACAATGCATTAGTAGTAGATATGGCCCTAGGATGTTCTACAAATACAGTCCTCCACCTATCTGCAATTGCCTATGAAGCAGAGGTGGAGATGAATCTAGATAAGATAAATGATATAAGTGGGAAAACTCCAAACCTATGCAAACTAAGCCCAGCAGGTCCAGACCATATAGAAGACCTATACTGGGCAGGTGGAATAACCGCTATAATGTCAGAACTTAGTAAAAACAATCTCCTAGATTTAAAAGTTCAAACAGTAGTAGGCAAAACCCTAGGAGACATAATAAAAGGGCAGAAGGTCGAAGACCACCATGTAATCAGGTCAATAGACAATCCTTACAGTGAAACAGGTGGGATAGCAATACTCAAGGGCAACCTAGCACCAGACGGGGCAGTAGTCAAAAGATCTGCAGTAGCTCCTGAAATGCTGACCCACACAGGACCAGCAAGGGTATTTGATAGTGAAGAAGATGCAGTAGCAGCAATACTTGGCAAAAATATAAACAAAGGTGATGTAATCGTCATAAGATATGAAGGACCAAAAGGTGGACCTGGAATGAGAGAGATGCTATCCCCTACATCATCCTTAGCGGGAATGGGATTTGACAAGGACGTAGCCTTAATTACAGACGGAAGATTTTCAGGTGCAACTCGTGGAGCGGCAATAGGACATGTATCACCAGAAGCAGCAGATGGAGGACCTATAGCCTTTATAGAAGATGGGGACACTATAGAAATAGATATGAATAAGGGAAGTTTGAATTTCGTATTATCAGATGAGCTACTTGAAGAGAGAAAATCAAACTGGATTCCAAAAGACCCAAGTGTAAAGGGATATTTAGAAAAATACAGAAAAATAGTAAGGTCAGCATCAACTGGTGCTGTATGTAAAGCATAAGTAAAAGACCCCTGCTCTTAGCGGGGTCTTTTACCTGTTCCCTGGCTAACTATAGTAAATATTATCCACGAAATATATGACCACAGTTGTTGCAATAAAAATGACGAACGCATAGTGCAGAAACTACATCTCCTTTTACACCTTCTTTTACATTTTTCTTGTGACCATAGTACAAACCTTCATCTTCCAAATCTGTAGACCCACATGTTGGACAGCTACGGGGTTTTGGTTTTCCACAAGCCCCACCAGCTACATTATCTAATTCTTCATCTGCTAATTTTCCTGCCTTAGGATTAAGCTGTAAAAAATATCCCTCTGCCTCTTCCTCTGTAAGTTCAATATTATGATCCTTTGCTAGTACTAGTAGTTCTTCTACACTCTTCGCCTCTTTAGCCTTTACTAAAAGTTCTTCAGTTAAACGCAACATTTTATTTCCCCCTTTATGGTATTTACTATTTATACACCGGTAGTCAGAAATAGTTAGATTAAAGTCCACTATCCATACTAAATATTAACTATGAAATGTATGACCACATTTTGAACAATTATAATAATTCATTTGCACTGCAGAGACCTTATCTCCCTTGGTAACTTTATATAAACCTCCATATTGATATTGTACATCTGTGGAGCCACACTTTGGACAGCTAAGGTATGTTAACCCACAACCACCACCAGCGACATTATCTAGTTCACCATCAGATAATACACCAGTCTTAGGATTTAACTTTTGGAAATACTCCACTGCCTCTTCTTCTGTCATTTCAAATTCATTTTCACTTGCCATTAGCAGTAATTCCTCTGGATTTTTTGCTAGTTTTGCTTTTTCAATCAATTCAGCTCTTATCTTCATAATAAATCCCCCTTTTTTATCTCTTCATTTATTTATACACCAAAATCAAATAATAGTTAGATGGAATTATTAGGTTTTTGTTTTTTCCCATATATTTATGAAATCATCATAATCAAAGGGATAAGGAGAGGGAATATTTAAAATATATTTACAATAGCATCAGTA
>CAYRYO010000020.1:0-6783 GCA_964428475.1 uncultured Tissierellaceae bacterium | reverse complement strand
TGTAGACCTTGTAGATGGAGAACCAGTAATGGTAAGATCTGATGGGCGTGGATACGATATTCCAATAAGACAGGCAAGACAAGCAGAAATGGAGGCCATAAAAAAAACATTTTCAAAGCTATTTGATTTGAAAAAGGATCTGCTCTTTAGATTCGAAATAGTAGAGACTGAAGAAAAGATATACTTATTATTTGAATTTCACCATATAATCGCAGATATGACGAGTGCTAAGATCTTTTTAAAGAGAGTTTCAGATGCTTATGAGGGCAAAGAGTTAAAGTCTGAAACTATAAATTCATTTACATTGTCTAATTATGAAGAAAAAATAAAAGACAGTGATTCTTATAAAAAGAGTGGGGAATATTTTGAAAGCTTACTAGGAGGACTAGAGATAGATAGCAATATAATCCCTGATAGAGAGGAAGACCCATCAAATAATGATCAGCCCTATCAAACGATTAAAATCTCCCTAAAGGATCATTTGGATTCAGAGGAAACTGCAAAGCTATTAAAAGAGTATGGATTAAAAGAAAACACCTTGTTTTTAGCTGCCTTTTCCTATGCCCTTGCAAAATATACAGGCCAAGAAGAATCCCTATTTACCACAGCAAGCAGTGGTAGATTTAAGCCAGGATTAGAAAACACCATGGGTATGCTAGTTCGGACCTTGCCAATATATACAAAAATAGATGAAGAAGCTATGAGTTTTGACTATCTAAAACAAGTGCAGGCTGGCTTTTATGGAACTTTAAAAAACGAAGAATATTCATTTCTAGAAATCTCTAAGGATTATGGTGTAAATGCAGATATAATGTACAATTACCTAGGATATGAACTAGATCAAGTAAGCTTAGCTGGGAATCCAATTTCCTTTGAACTTATGGAAAGAAAAAACAATATGTGTAAACTTCAACTGCTAGTACGGAAGAAAGATGATTCATATGAACTTGCCTTTGAATATAGGAAGGATATTTACAAGTCGGAGACAATTCAATCCTTTGCTGGGATGCTTTTAAAAACAATAGAAGGATTAATCTCTGGGATGGTCTTAAAGGAAATATCACTGGTATCTAGTGAAGATATACAAAAATATAAATCATTTAACTCAAACACCTTAAATTACGATAGAAATATCACAGTATTAGATATGTTCAAAGAAGAAGTGGAAAAACACCCAGATAAAATTGCAATTGTATTCAAAGATAAAAAATTAAGCTATAGTGGATTAGATAACTTATCAGATAAACTTGCAAGTTATCTAAGGAAGAAGGGCATTGCTAGGGATATACCCGTAGCCATAATGATAGCACGTAGTGAAATGATGGCAGTATGCCCGGTGGGAGTTTTAAAGGCAGGTGGAGTCTATCAACCTATAGATGCAAATTCTCCAAAAGAGCGTATAGACTATATGTTAAGTGACTCAGGAGCAAAGGTCTTGATTCTAGACTATGAACTAAGGCAGCTTGTAACTGAATTTGATGGAGAAATACTATATACAAAAGACATTGAAGACCTCTCAGTGGAAGAGTCAATAGAACTTGAAATACCAAAAGCTGAGGATTTATTTGTACTCCTATATACATCGGGTTCCACAGGAATGCCTAAGGGATGTATGTTAACTCATGGTAGTATGGCTAATCTTTGCCTGGTTTATCAAGAAAAATATGGAGTAGCAGAAGCTGATATATCAGCAGCATATGCAAGTTTCTCTTTTGATGCCTGTCTTGCAGATATCTACCCATATTTGGCAGTAGGTGGCAGTGTCCATATTATAGCTGAAGAGATAAGGCTAGATATGCCAAAAATAGATAAGTATCTTAGGGACAATAAGGTATCAATTATATTTTTTACAACTCAACTTGGAAGGCAATATGTAAGTGAATACGGAGATAATCCATATATAAGAACCCTTATAGTAGGTGGTGAGACCTTGGTTCCTTGTCAGCCTCCTAGCTTTGATTTCTATAATGGATATGGTCCAACAGAATGTACTGTAATGGTATCAAGTTTTAAAATAGATAAAATGCAAAAAAAATTCCCAATTGGCAAGGCTTTTCCTAATAATGATATTTATATACTTGATAAATACTCTAGGATGCTGCCTGTAGGTGTTCCTGGTGAGCTATGCATAGCAGGACATCAGGTTTCCAGAGGATATCTTAATAGAGAAGACTTAACAAAAGAGAAGTTTATCTCAAATCCACATTCAGATAAAGAGGGCTATGAAATCATCTATAAAACAGGGGATATATGCAGGTATCTAGAAGATGGCAATATTGAATTTATTGGAAGAAGGGATTTTCAAGTTAAAATAAGAGGTTTTAGGGTGGAACTCACAGAAATAGAGGCAAAAATTCGTGACTATAAGGGCATCAAGGATGCAACCATGCTCTCAAAAGACGGTCCAAGTGGAGAAAAATCTATCCTAGCCTATATTGTGGCAGATGAAAAGATAGATATAGATCTACTCAAGGAGTTTATAGGAAAAGATCTTCCATACTATATGGTCCCTTCTGCTATTATGCAGATAGATTCTATCCCACTCAATCAAAATGACAAGGTAGATAAGAGAAAACTACCAGAGATTAGATATGAAGAAGAAAAGGCTAGAAAAGATACTAGGCCACTTACATCTTTGGAAAAGGGCTTAAGTGAAATAGTGACGGAAATATTAGGGCATAGTGATTTTTCTCTAGATTCCAATCTAATGTATAGGGGATTAAATTCACTTACAACTATAAAACTTGCAAGCCTAATTTCCAAGAAATATGGATATTCTCCAGATGTAAAAGCTATGATGAAGGAGACTAGCATCCTTTCCCTAGAAGATGAAATTCAAAACTATCTACTTGAAAGACTTTATACTGGACCTGAAAAAACCGAAGAAGTAGTTGGAGAAGTAAAAACTCACTATCCACTATCACATGGACAAAAGGGAGTCTACTATGAAAGCATGAAGCGTCCAAGGTCCACTATCTACAATGAACCTATGATGATGAAATTTTCAAACAAAACAGATATGGAAAGGCTTTATAGTTCAGTGGAAAGTGTGCTAGAGGCACATCCATATATCTCTACCCATCTAGAGATGATGGGTAGAGAGGTAATGCAGGTGACAAATGAGTGTGATGTGGCTATAAGTTGTATAAAAATGACACAAGATGAGCTTCTTGCATTCAAAAAGGACTTTGTAAAGCCCTTTGACCTGTTCCAGGGGCCACTTTACCGTCTAGTCCTAGTAGATACAGAAGAGGGCAAGTATATATTCTCAGATTTCCACCATATAATATTTGATGGAGGCTCCTATGACTTATTGCTTCATCAAATAAAGGATGCATATGAGGGCCAAGGGGTAGAGCCTGAAGATTATTCCTATTATCAATATATAGAAGACCAGAAAAACATAGATAAGGAAGAATACCTAGAGGCCGAAGACTACTTCCATTCAAGATTGCAATATATGGAATCTGCAAGTGAAATACCCTTAGACCTTAGTGGAAATGAAGAAGAGGGAAAAACAGCTGAAAGTATATATAAAGTAGACAAGAAGAAGATAGATAAATTTTGCAAGAAAGAGGCTATTACCCCTGCCCAGCTATTTTTAGCAGGAAGCCTATATACGACCGCTAGATTTACCAATAGCCAAGACGCCTATATCTCCACCATTAGTGGGGGCAGGAGCAATTTAAAGATAAGGAATAGCTTTGGAATGTTTGTAAATACAATTCCTCTTTCTGGAAATATTGGAAAGGGAAAAACTGTAGAGGCATTTTTACAGGAGATAAAAAATACATTTAGGGATTCTATAGGCTATGAATACTATCCTTTTGATAAATTATCTGCAAAATATAATTTTTCACCACAGCTTATGTATGTATGCCAAATAGGGGTCTTGGACCAGGTGGAAATGGATGGTGAATTGATAGAGAGACAATCACTAGAAGCTGGTATTCCAAAATTCAAGATAACAGTATCTATTGAAGAAAGAGATGGAGATATTGGCGTTTGTGTCCAGTATAATGATAGCCTTTACAGTAAAGGGGCTATGGATATATTCTCAGAATCCCTTGCTACAAGCACCCTAAATATCATAGATGGAATGGATAGGGATATAAGTGAGATTTCCATGGTAAGCAAGGAACAAGCAGCTATCTTAAAGAGCTTTAATTACGGAGAAAAGGTTGAAATAGGAGAAAAAATCCTTCACAAGAGATTTGAAGAACAAGCAAGGCTAGATCCAGATAGAAAGGCTCTTATTGCAGTAGATGGTGAATTTACCTTTGCTGAGATGGATAAGCTTACAAATAGAGTTGCAAATGCCTTGATCCATCGTGGCGTGGAGCTTGAAGATTATGTTGCCCTCCTTCTTCCAAGAGATAGCAGATTGATCACTTCAATGTACGGGATATTAAAGGCAGGGGGAGCATATATTCCATGCGATACAGAATATCCAATACAGAGGATAAATCACATACTAGACGATAGTGGTGCTCCATATGTAATTACAACAAGAGACCGTGTAGAACATTTCAAAGAAGGAAGGGCAATAGATGTAGATAGTCTAATTGCATGGGAAGATGACAGCAATCCTAAAGTAGATGTAAAAGCTAGTAATTTAGCATATTCAATCTATACATCTGGTAGCACTGGAAATCCCAAAGGGGTAATGATAGAGCATAGGGGGATATCAAATTGCATATATAGTGGGAAGGAAAACCCTCATGCCCATGCTATGGTAAGCGAGGGAAGGGTAATACTCTCTGTCACCACTATTTCCTTTGACCTATCTTCAGAAGAGATAGCCCTTGCACTTTGCAATGGCCTAACCCTGGTATTGGCTGACGAAAATGAAACAAAAGACCCCCTACTACTTGGAGATTTATTTGCTAGAACAGGGGCAGACCTATTCAATGTAACACCTTCTAGAATGTTGCAGTATTTAGAAATGGATAGTCTAAGACACCATATTAAAAACTGCAAGGTAATTATGTGCGCAGGTGAAAAATATTCAGAGAAACTCCTAGAGACATTTAAAAGCTTAAAAGGCACTAGGATCTTCAATGGATATGGACCAACAGAGGCCACTGTTGCTGCAAATAAAAAAGACCTTACAAATGCAAATAGGATAACTGTAGGACGCCCCCTCCATAATTTCCTTGAATTTATCGCAGATTCAGATGGCAACGAACTTCCCCTGGGAGTTGTTGGAGAACTCTACATTGGCGGTGTGGGAGTATCAAGAGGATATAAAAACTTAGAAAAGCTTAGCAGTGAGCGTTTTATCCCCTACAAGGGTGTAAGAACCTATAAATCTGGAGACTATGCAAAATGGACAAAAGACGGAGAAGTCATCATACTGGGAAGAACAGACAATCAAATCAAACTCAGGGGCCTTAGGATAGAATTAGAAGAAATTGAATCCTGTATTTTAAAATACGAGGGGATCAAAGATGTGGTTGTAATCATAAAGAAGATAAATGACATAGAACACATCTGTGCATATTTTTCAGCATCCAAGCACATTGATCCAAAGGATTTAAAGAATTTTTTAAGTGCCACACTCACAAACTATATGGTGCCTACTGCATTTTTACAGATGGAAAACCTTCCAATTGCACCAAGTGGAAAAACAGATGTTAAAAATCTACCCCAGCCAGAGCTAATAGTGTCCTCGGAATATGTAGAGCCTAGAACAGCTAGGGAAAAGATTTTTTGTGATATTTTCTCTAAGATACTCAAACTTCCAAGGGTTGGAGCCACAGATAATTTCTTTAATCTAGGAGGTACATCACTAGTCGTAACTAGTGTGGTGGTTGAAGCTCTCAAGTATAAATTTGAAGTAGGCTATGCAGATGTATTTTCCCATCCAACACCTAGAAAACTAGCATCCATGGTTGGAGGCGAAGACCCAGAAAGTGATATAGAGGATGATTATGAAGATATATCAAAATATGAATATGGAAGAATAGAAGAAGTATTAAAATTAAATACCCTAGATAATTTTAAAAATGGTAAGAGACAAGAACTTGGAAACATACTCCTTACAGGACCTACAGGATTTTTGGGAATCCACATACTAGAGGAATTTTTAAATAGCGAAAAGGGAATAGCCTATTGTCTGATAAGAAAAAAAGAGGAAATTTCATCACAAAATAGATTAAAATCAATCCTCTATTATTACTTTGATCAAAGCTATGAAGAACTATTTAAAGATAGAATAATTGTGATAGATGGAGATATCACAGATAGGGATTCATTTAAAACCTTAAATAGTTTGCCAATAGACACAGTGATAAACTGTGCTGCAAATGTAAAGCATTTTTCAAAGGGCACAGATATAGAGGATGTAAACTTTCATGGTGTAGAGAATATTATAGACTTTTGTTTAGAAAAGGATTGTAGGTTGATTCAAACTTCAACAGTGAGTATTTCTGGATTTGATATAGGCCAATTAGAAGATTCTGATACCATCATGGATGAAGCCATGCTTTACTTCGGTCAAAATCTAGATAATAAATATTGTCATAGCAAGTTTCTTGCAGAAAGACTGGTATTAGAAAAAATATCAGAGGGCTTAAATGCAAAGATAATGAGAGTTGGCAATTTATCCGCTCGTGATTTAGATGGCCAATTCCAAATCAACTTTAATACAAATAGCTTTGCAGGAAGACTTAGGGCCTTTGCAGCAGTCGGTAAGTTCCCGTATGAATTCATGGATCAATCTGTAGAGATGTCATCCATAGATAGCGTTGCAAAGAGCATATTGCTTCTTTCAAAGACACC
>CAYRYO010000019.1:0-32409 GCA_964428475.1 uncultured Tissierellaceae bacterium | reverse complement strand
GGCAAAATAATTGAATTTCGAGCAGTATGTTTTCTGAGTTAAAAAAATGGCTCAAAATTTGATTTTCTAAGTTTCAAATTTTGAACCATTTCCACCTTAAAATAAAAACTTCATTGCTCTTATAACTTCCATATAGTCAGTATGAGTAAATTTAATTGACTTTGCACTAGTTCTCTCTACTCCTGGGTAGTTTGAATATCTAAGTGCTGTAAAATGTTCTCTATATCCTACTTCTAATTCAAAGGACTTTGGAAGTTCTATTTTATATCTCGATAAGTCTCCATCTAAACTCTTCTTAACTCCATCACATATTAAATCTAATGCAAGTTCAGGATGGATATTTACTGTTGAGTCTCCAACACCTTCTTTTACAGATACTGTAATTATATTGCTATCTATCTTTTCGACTTCATTGCATAGTGCTTTATCTCCTGCCAAGAATACTACAGGTACATTTAAATAAGCTGCTATATAAGAATGAATTAAAAATTCGTTTACATATTCCCCATTTAGCTTTAGATATTCTAGACTGGTATTCATGGTGTGAGAAAGTGGATTTCCATCTGTTCCTGCAGCAGAGTGGTATCCAATATATATAAGGGCATCAAATGATTCATCTAGTCCTTGTACCATGGTGTAGATATCTCCACTCCAGCCTCTTATAAGTTTTGTGTTCCTAGGTAGCATGGAGTGAATTAAATTTCTAGCACTGTCATGTGCATCTTTTATGAGTATTTGTCTTGCACCAGCTTTGTTTGCACCTTCACATGCAGCTTTTACTTCAAGTGTCATTTGTTGAGCAAAATCAGAGTAATCAATTTTGTTTTTTTCGGTTTCATCCCAGTGAGTTACTCCCGTAACTCCTTCAATATCTGCACTAATATAAATCTTCATATTTTGCCTCCTTTAGTTCAATCTATTGTCTAGTTTTTCTCTAATATCATCATTGATAATATTAGAGTTTTCTTGAATCCACTTGATGAAATTTCCTAGGATATCAGCGAAATTTGTATATGGATATTTTTCTACCGTGCTTTGAAGTTCATTTAAAGATTCTTGTCTTACTTTTCCTGTCTTTATATCAAAATTAGGATTATGAATATCTCCGTATAGATAGACCATAAGGTAGTTTTTATATATCTGATTTACTTCATCATATAAATCAGAATATGGATAAATCATCTTAAAACTTTCGGATATCAGTATTCTATCAATTAAGTTTTCACTTGATATGACTAAGCTTCCATCATTTAAAAATGCTTCTTCTGAATTTAAAGATAAAATTTGCAGGTAATCAGCGTATTCTCTTGTTAGGTTATTTTGAAACAAATTTAGAAGCCTCTTGTAATCAATTAAGTAGTAGTATATTCCTTCTTGAGTATTTAGCTTATAACCTAAATTTATATTTTTTATTATATGTTCTTTGATTTTGCTTTCATCTTGTAATACTTTTTCTCGAGTTAAGTATTCTAAATTATTAAATTTATCTATAGTAATACCGTATTTATCAAATAAATAGTTGAAATTTTGCCCTTCTTGATATTTAATAAATAGTTTTTCTATTTGAAAGCTTTTATTGTGCAAATTCGACTGAATTTTAGCAATATATTCTTTTAATAGGGCTGTATTGTCGTAGTTAGAAAGTTTATCTTTGTTTTCAGATAATACATTGATAAAATCATAGAAATTATTATTTGCAATTTTTTTTATTTGTCTATACAATTCTTTATCTGAGGATTCTTTGGAAAAGTCTTTTCTTTCAATTTTTAATATTTCACCACTATCTCTCCTATTCCATTGATACCAAATAGTCATTTTGTCAGAACCTTCAACACTTATATCTTCGGTTTCAGGATCTATAGTATATATGCTAAAATCTAAAATACCATCATTATTGATATCCTTTATTTGATTTTCAGTATATATTGATACAAGATTCATCTTCCTATCATTTAATATACTTTTTAGTTTTCCGTCTTTTAATATAAATCCATAAGTAACTCCAGAGTTTGGACCTACATTATTATTTAGGAAAACACCTTTTTCGTTTTTTGAGACATTTCCTATCTCAATTTGATAGTTTGATATATCAAAATTCATAGGGGTCTTATCGACAATTGTATATTTATCTCCATTAAATTTGTAAATATTAAGGTTACCTTTATCCTCTTCATTTTCTGGATCTTTACCAGCGAATAATGCAATTTCTGGAATATTATCTTTATCTAAGTTTCCAATGGCATAATTTATTTTTGAATTTTCGTGTTCTGCTTTAATTGTATTTACAAAAATATCTATATTATCTAAATAAGCACTATCGCTTAAGAAGTCATAACTATCATCTTTAGAAGAGATTAATTCTTTGATTGGATTTTCAACTGTAAAATTAATTGGCATATTATCTTTATTAGAACAACCTATAGTAAGTATTATTAAGCTAAGTATCAGATTTAATAATAAAAATCTTTTTTTGGTCATAAAACGTCTCCTTTCAATAGATATTATATATATATATAATGAACTTTGGGTAACAAATAAGTTACAATGCAAGGGATTAACGGCCATATACAGGTTTTAGATAATCTTAAAAACAGTTCTTGACAACTGTATGTTATACTGTTAATATTGATTTGTAATGAATATAAAGCTCATATAAATCTCATAATAAGGTTGAGATGTATCTACTAAATGACCAAGAATCATTTGTCTATGAGCGAAAGTGTACCTAGGGTTCCGAAGACTTTGTCTTGCTGGACCGAGCGGTACAGATACTGATTCAGTATTACACCGAAGGGATAAAAGCCCAGCCGGGTAGGTTTCGCTTGGCCTACCTGGTTGGGCTATTTTATTTTTTGAGGAGGGTAAAATTTGAATTTTAAAAGGATACTTATTGAAAAGAAAAAAGAATTTAATGGTGAAGGACAATTTTTATTTAATGAATTTAAAAATTATTTGGGAATAAACAATTTGGAATCTGTGCGGGTAGTAAACGTTTACGACTTAATTGGAGTTACAGATGAAGAAGAAAAGATCATAGTGGATAAGCTATTATTTGAAAGTAGTTTAGATGTAAAATACGAGGATAAAGTGGATATAGAAGGTGATGAAAAAGCATTTAGAGTAGAATACTTAAAAGGTCAGTATAATAAGAGAGAAGACTCTACTGAAAAGTTAGTTGGTATATTAACAGAAAGAGAAGATATAAAGGTTTTAAACTCAAAGGTAATTATATTAAAAGGCATAAATCAAAAGGAATTAGACTTAATTAAATCATATTATATAAATCCTATAGAGATGAAAGAAGTAAAGATGCATAGTTTGGGTCTAGTAGAAGATGATATTGCAAGTAAAGTTGACGTCTTAGATGGATTTATAGATGCAGATGAAATAGATATGAAAGACTTTAAAGAAAAGTACGGAATTGGAATGGATATAGATGATTTAATGCATTGTAGAGGTTATTTTAAAGACATTGAAAAGAGAAATCCTACTATTACAGAGTTGAAATTAATAGACACTTATTGGTCAGATCACTGTAGACATACTACATTTATGAGTGAAATTACTGATATAAGTATGGAAGAGGGAAAATACAAGGCTCTATTCCAAAGGACTTTAGAAGAATATATAAGCTCTAGAGAGTTTGTATGTGGTAATAGAGATAAAAAAATATCCTTAATGGATCTAGCTACTATCAATATGAAAGAACTATCTAAAAAAGGTCTTTTAGATGATAAAGAAGATACAGATGAAGTAAATGCAGCTAGTATAGAAATAGATGTAGATATAGATGGTAAAATTGAAAAATGGTTACTTATGTTTAAAAATGAAACTCACAATCATCCAACTGAAATGGAGCCATTTGGAGGAGCAGCTACTTGCCTGGGTGGTGCTATAAGAGATCCACTATCAGGTAGGTCTTATGTATATCAAGCGATGAGAATAACAGGGGCAGGAGATCCACGGACTTCCTATGAAAATACACTACAAGGAAAAATTCCTCAAAGGAAAATAACTAAGACAGCTAAGGCTGGATATAGTTCCTATGGATATGAAATAGGCGCAGCTACAGGATTTGTAAAGGAAATATACGATGATGGATTTCTAGCAAAGAGAATGGAACTCGGTGCATTAGTTGCAGCAGCCCCAAAAGCATCTGTGTATAGAGGGGACTGTCTACCTGGAGATTTAGTTTTTTTAATAGGTGGCAAGACTGGAAGGGACGGTCTTGGAGGAGCTATAGGTTCTTCTAAAGAACATACAGAAGAATCACTTATGAGCTCCGGTGCAGAAGTGCAAAAGGGAAATCCATATGTAGAGAGAAGGATAATTAGGCTATTTAGAAATCCAGAAGCATCTAAGATGATTAAAAAATGCAATGACTTTGGTGCAGGTGGAGTTGGAGTTGCTATCGGGGAACTAGCAGATGGACTTTTAATAGATTTAGATAAGGTTCCATTAAAATATAGTGGACTAGATGGTAGTGAAATAGCATTATCTGAATCTCAAGAGAGAATGGCAGTAGTAATAGATAAAAGGGATAAAGAAAGATTTGTGGAGCTTGTAGAATCAGAAGATATAGAGGGTACAGTAGTAGCAGAAGTTACAGAAGAAAAAGTTTTAAAGATGACTTGGAAAGGTAAAACCATAGTAGATATAGATAGAGAGTTTTTAGATACAAATGGAATAAGGAAAAAGAGCAAAGTAAATATAGAGCAACCAGACGAAGAATCATATTTTGAAAAGGATCCACTACACATAAAAGGTCATATAATAAATGACTTTAAAGCAAATATACAAGACTTGAATATATGTAGTCAGAAAGGTTTGGTTGAAGGATTTGACCATACAGTGGGAGCTGGAACGATACTCATGCCATTAGGTGGCAGAACTGTTCTTACACCAGCAGAGGGAATGGTAGCCAAGATACCAGTTTTAAATGGGGAAACTAGTACATGTTCGTTAATGAGCTATGGATATGAACCCAAATTAGCTAAATGGAGTCCATTCCATGGAGGATATTTCGCTGTAATACAATCAATAGCAAAGATTGTTGCAATGGGAGGAAGTCATGAAGGCGTAAGACTATCATTTCAGGAATACTTTGAAAGGCTAGGACAAGATGAATCAAAATGGGGAAAACCATTTGCTGCACTTCTTGGAGCATATACTGTAGAGAAAAATCTTGATGCTCCAAGTATAGGTGGGAAAGACAGTATGAGTGGAACATTTGAGGATATAGACGTACCTCCTACACTTGTGAGTTTTGCAGTTACTACGGATAAGATAGAAAATATAATATCCCCAGAATTTAAAAAGGTAGGATCCAAAGTAGCACTTGTAGAACTAGATATAAAAGGTGAAGGCACAGTTGATTTTGATCAGCTAAAAGCTAGTTATACTTTAATTAAAAAGCTAGTAGATAAGGGAGCTATATTATCTGCATCTACAGTAAAATATGGAGGAATAGCAAGATCTATAGCTGAGATGAGTATGGGAAACATGATTGGATTTGAATTTTATGAGGCTGATAAAGACAAATTATTTAAACCACTTTATGGTTCTATGGTAGTGGAGTTAAATTCAGATCTTAATATAGAAGATTTAACATGCAATATATCGATACTCGGAACTACTATAGGGGAGGAAAAGGTAAAGATAAATGATAATGATATAGATCTAAAAGATTTAATAGATGAATACAAGAAACCATTAGAAGATGTATTCCCTATAAATGAAGAAAAACAAGAAAAAGTTGATTTATCTTGGAATAAAGGCAATAAAGTATCTAGAAAAACTAAAATATCTAAAGCAAAGGTGCTAATACCAATATTTACTGGAGCACATGGAGAATATGATATGGGACAGAGCTTTAAAAGAGCAGGTGGACAAGTGGATTACTTTATATTTAAGACATCTACCATATCTGGGGTTAGAAAGTCGTATAAGGCATTGGCAGAAAAGATAAAACAATATCAAATAATAGGATTTCCTAATGGTTCTCTTTTGGGAGATGAACCACAAGCAGGTGGAAAGCTAATGAAGATTATACTGGAAAATGGATATATAAAAGAAGAAATAATGAATCATCTATACAAAAGAGATGGACTGATACTCGGTATAGGCGGAGGATTTACAGGCTTGATAAAATCTGGATTAATCGAGTACGGGGAAATAAGAGATTTAGATAAAAATTCAATAAATATCGCTTACAATAAAAATGGAGAATTTTTATCAAAGCAAGCAGATATAATGCTTGTATCAAATCTATCACCTTGGTTTAATGGAATGAAAAAAGGAGATATATTTACATCACCTATTGCTACAAAAGAAGGTCGAATAATAGGTAACGTAGATAAGTTAATAGCTAATGGACAAATATCAACTGTATATAGTGACGAAAATCCAACAGTTTCAACTATGGGAATTGAATCTATAACAAGTCCAGATGGAAGGATACTAGGGACTATATCATCTATCGATAGAAATGGCAAAGATTTATATAAAAACATAGAAAGAAGTATCCAACATAATATTTTCAAGTCAGGGATTAAATACTTTGATTAGGAGTGATTAAATATGAAAGTAAGTATAATAATGGGAAGTATCTCAGATAAGGAAATAAGCGATAAAACTATAGAGGTACTGGAAAAGTTTGGGGTAGAGTATGAAAAAAGAGTATTATCTGCACATAGAACACCTTACAAGGCAATTGAATTTGCAGAAAATGCAGAAGAAAATGGGGTTGAGGTGATTATAGCTATAGCTGGAAAAGCAGCACATTTAGCAGGAGTAATCGCAGGAGTTACTCCTCTTCCTGTAATAGGAGTCCCTGCAAAATCATCTACTATGGATGGGCTAGATTCTCTTTTTTCAGTTGTACAGATGCCAAAGGGAGTTCCAGTTGCGACTGTAGCTATAAATGGAGGAGAAAATGCAGGTCTATTAGCTATACAGATGTTATCAATTAAATATAGTGAATTAAGAGAGAAATTCAAACAGTATAAAATGGAAATGATCAAAGAGGTTGAAGTGATGGACTGGCAATTAAACTCAAAATAATAAGGAGAATGCGAATTGAGTGGAGTAGTGGGAATATACAGCAATGGTAAAAAGGAAATTTCAAAGATAATATATTACGGCCTTTATGCGCTTCAGCATAGAGGTCAAGAAAGTACAGGAATAGCAGTAAATAACAATGGTTTTATAGACTACTTCAAGGAAGTAGGACTTGTACATGAGGCATTTTCAAAAGAAACACTAGAAAGGCTTAGAGGAAATGTTGGGATAGGGCATGTGAGATATGGAACAATAGGAGAAAGCAATACTACAAATGCTCAACCACTTGTAGTTGGATATAAAAGAGGAGCGCTTGCACTGGCACACGATGGGGCGATAGTGAATTTTGAAGAGCTTAAAGAAGGACTTGAGGACAATGGTGTAATATTTCAGTCCCAATTAGATACTGAAGTAATAGCAAACCTTATAGCGAGGCATCATAAAGATGATTTGGAAGAGGCAATAGTCAAGACTTTAGAGAGTATAGTTGGAACATATGGACTTGTTATAATGACTAGTGACAAGCTAATAGGAGCTAGAGATCCGCATGGAATTAAATCTCTATCTATTGGCAAGCTTGGAGAAGATTATATACTTGCATCTGAAACTTGTGCATTTGATACTATCGGGGCAGAGTTTATCAGAGATGTTGAACCAGGAGAAATAGTTGTAGTTGATATAGGTGGACTACGGTCTATAAAGTTAGAGAAAAGAGATAAAAAACTCTGTTTATTTGAAATAATATACTTTGCAAGACCAGATAGCAAATTAGATGGCAAGAGTTTGTATTTAGCTAGAATAGAAGCAGGTAAACAATTGGCAAGAGAAGAGGGCGTAAACGGAGATATAGTAATAGGAGCCCCAGACTCTGGAACTGTTTCAGCTATAGGATATGCAGAGCAATCTAAAATACCCTATGCAGAAGGATTAATAAAAAATAGATATGTAGGAAGAACCTTTATACAACCTACTCAAGAACTTAGAGAACAAGGCGTAAGGATAAAGCTTAATGTATTAAAGGAAAATGTAGAAGGAAAAAAAGTAATATTAGTAGATGATTCAATAGTTAGAGGAACTACTATAAAGAGAACTGTTGAGATGATTAGAAATGCTGGAGCAAAAGAGATACATGTTAGGATATCATCACCACCAGTAAACTATTCTTGCCATTTAGGGATGGATACTCCAAGCAGAGAAAGTCTTATAGCGGCCAATATGACAGTAGAGCAAATAAGGAGGGAGATAGGTGCAGATTCCCTAGCATATCTTTCACTTGAAGGATTGTTAAAATCTTCAGGTGGCGATGAATTTTGTACTGGATGTTTGAATGGAGAGTACCCAATTTCAAAGAATAATTAAATATAAAGGAGTAGATCGTTTTGTCTTTAACATATAAGGATTCGGGAGTAGATAAGGAAGCGGGATATAAACAAGTAGGCTTAATAAAGGACATGATAAGGCGTACTCATGTACCAGGAGTGTTATCAGATATTGGAGGATTTGCAGGACTTTTCCAGCTTGATATAAAATCTTTAGAAGAACCAGTATTAGTTTCGGGTACTGATGGAGTAGGAACCAAGTTAAGGATTGCTTTCATGATGGATAAACACAATACCATAGGTGAAGACTGCGTTGCAATGTGTGTAAATGACATATTATGCCAAGGTGCAAAGCCACTGTTTTTCCTTGACTATATAGCTACTGGTAAATTAGTGCCAGAAAAAATGGCGAAGATAGTTGAAGGTGTTTCAAATGGATGTATAAAAGCAGGGTGCGGACTTATAGGTGGAGAGACAGCTGAAATGCCTGGGTTTTACAATGAAGATGAATATGATGTTGCAGGTTTTGCAGTTGGAGTAGTTGATAATAAAAAAATCATAGATGGGACAGATATAAAAGAGGGCGATGTAATCATAGGTCTTCCATCGAGCGGGGTGCATAGTAATGGCTTTTCACTTATAAGAAATATTGTATTCAATAAAAAGAATATGGATGTAAGTGAATATATAGAAGAACTTGGAACTACCATAGGTGAAGAACTTTTAAAGCCAACTAGAATTTATATAGAACCTGTATATAAAATAATAGAAAAATTCAACATAAAGGGACTTTGTCATATAACGGGTGGAGGTTTTTATGAAAACATACCTAGAATGATTCCTAAAGGTTTAGAAGTAGAGATAAATACAAAAGATATAGATACTCCTGAAATATTTAGTTTGTTGCAGAAATGGGGGAATATTGATATAGATGAAATGTATTCTACCTTTAATATGGGGATAGGAATGATAATGGCAATATCCAGTGATGATTTGGAAAAGATGGAAGATTATCTAAAAGAAATAGATGAAAAGTACATTGTACTTGGACAAGTAAAATCAGGAAATAATGGAGTAGTATTATGTCACCAGTAAATATAGGGGTGCTAATCTCTGGTAGTGGAACAAACTTACAGGCTCTAATAGATAATATAGAGAATAAAAATATAAATGGGAATATAAAGCTTGTAATATCAAATAGACGTGATGCTTATGGTCTTAAAAGGGCAAAAAAGACCAATATAGAGGCTATATATATTGATAGGAGAAATTTTGCAAATGATGAAGAATATAATAAAGAGCTAATAAGGGAGTTCAAATCTAGGGAAATAAAACTTATAGTATTGGCTGGATATTTAAAGGTTCTCAGAAGAGATTTTATAGATGAGTATAGAATGAAAATAATAAATATTCATCCTTCACTAATCCCTAGTTTTTCAGGTGAAGGCTATTATGGTGAAAATGTTCATCAAGCTGTCTTAGATAGGGGAGTAAAAGTAACTGGTGCTACAGTCCACTTTGTAGATGAGGGAACAGATACAGGCCCTATTATAATGCAGAGATGTTTGGATGTGGATGATAATGAAAACCTAGAAAGCTTGAAAAGTAAGGTATTAAAAGTAGAACATGAAATCTTGGTGGAGGCAGTATCGCTTTACTGCAGTGGTATGCTAAGGGTAGACAATGGAAAAGTAAACATAAGGAAGGTGCAAAGATGAAAAGAGCTCTTATAAGTGTTTATGATAAGGAAGGGATAGTTGAATTTGCAAGAGGATTGGTGCTTTTAGGATGGGAGATAATATCTACGGGTGGTACGTGGAAGATATTAAAAGAAAATGGATTAGATCCTATTCAAATAGAAGAAGTTACGGATTTTCCAGAGATACTTGATGGAAGAGTAAAGACATTAAATCCAATGATACACGGAGGGATTCTCTATAGAAGGGATTTAGAGGAAGATCAAAAAACAATAGGAACTATGAATATATCATCTATCGATATGGTGGTAAATAATTTATATCCATTTGAAGAAACTATAAAAAAAGATGGAGTTACAGATGAAGAAATAATAGAAAATATAGATATAGGTGGCCCATCCATGATAAGGGCTGGTGCTAAAAACTATAGAGATGTAACTGTAATAATTGATCCCTTGGATTATTCTTTGGTAATAGAAGAACTAAAGAAGGAAGGAAGTACTACGCTTAATACAAGAAGCTATCTTGCGAGAAAGGTATTTAATTACACAGCTTATTATGATACATTAATATCAAATTATTTCAATGAAATAGAAGGAGTAGACTTTCCAGAAAAGCTTACATTAGCTTATAAAGGGAAAAAGGGTCTTAGATACGGTGAAAACCCACATCAAGGGGCTAGTTTTTATGAAGAGGTTTTACAATCTAGAGGAAATCTTAGAGGTGCAAAAAAGCTACACGGAAAGGAATTGTCCTTTAACAATATAAATGATGCAAATGGTGCATTAGAAGCATTAAAAGAATTTACAGAGCCTACAGTGGTAGGGGTAAAACATTCAAACCCATGCGGGATAGGTTCAGGTAAAGACATTGTAGAGGCCTACAAAAAGGCTTATCAATGCGATAAAATATCTATATTTGGGGGTATAATTGCCGCAAATAGGGAAATTGGAAGTGAAGTTGCAGAGAGGATAAATAATATATTTATTGAAATAATAATGGCACCATCATATACAGAAGAAGCTCTAGAAATACTTACTAAAAAGAAAAATATAAGAATACTTGAAATAGAAGATATAATGAATAATGAGTATAGAGAAAAAAACATAAAAAAGGTATTAGGTGGCGTACTTATACAGGATAGAGATAGTGTTTTGTGTCTAGAAGACTTAGAAGTAGTTACAGATAAAAAACCAACAGAAGAGGATATAGAAGAACTCATTTTTGCTTGGAAAGCTGCAAAATCTGTGAAATCAAACGGAGTAGTGATTTCAAAAGACAAGGCAAGCATTGGAATAGGACTTGGAGAAGTAAATAGGGTTTGGGCAGTTGAAAATGCTGTGAAGAGGGCAGGAGAAAAGGTATCAGATAGTTATATAGCATCAGATGGATTTTTTCCATTTAAGGATTCTATAGAAATACTCGCAGACGCAAATGTAAAGGCTATTATACAACCTGGAGGCTCAATAAAAGACCAAGAAGTAATAGATGCAGCAAATAAATATGGAATTATTATGTGTTTTACAGCTACAAGACACTTTAAACATTAATATTGGAGGTGATAAAATGAAAGTTTTAGTCATTGGAAGTGGTGGAAGAGAACATGCACTGTGTTTTAAAATAGCAGAGAGTTCCAAAGTAAACAAAATATACTGTGCACCTGGGAATGGAGGAACTTTAGAACTAGCTGAGAATGTAGATATCAATGTAGATGAAATTGAAAAACTTTTAAAATTTGCCAAAGAAGAAAGTATAGATTTAACAGTAGTAGGGCCTGAACTTCCATTAGTGATGGGAATAGTAGATAGATTTGAGGAGGAAGGTTTAAACATATTTGGGGTAAATAAAAGCTCGGCAAGGCTTGAAGCAAGCAAAGAATTTTCAAAGAAATTTATGGAAAAATATAATATTCCCACAGCTAAGTACATAGACTTTGAAGATTTAGAAGATGCAGTGGAAGGATTAAAGGACTTTAAATTTCCATTAGTAATCAAAGCAGATGGACTATGTGCAGGTAAGGGAGTAGTAATTTGTGAGGATGAAAAACATGCTAAACAAACACTAAAAGATATTCTAGAAGATAAGTGTTTTGGCGAAGAAGGTTCAAAGGTAGTAATAGAAGAATTTTTAGACGGAGTAGAGGCATCTCTACTTTGCTTTGTAAGTGATGGAAAGATATTTCCTATGGAATCAGCTAAGGATTTTAAAAAGATATATGAAGATGATAAAGGACTTAATACTGGGGGAGTAGGATGTCATTCCCCTAGTCCAATATTTAATGATGCATTAATGGAAAAGATAAAAAGGGAAATATTGATCAATATAGAGAAGGGACTTAAAGAGGATGACATTGATTTTAGAGGAATACTGTTTATAGGATTTATGATAGTAGATGGAGATCCTAAGGTATTGGAGTTTAATGTTAGGTTTGGAGATCCTGAAACTGAAGTATTAATGCCAAGACTAGAAAGTGACATAGTAGAACTTTTCCAAAAGACAATAGATGGGACTATTGAAGTGAATGATTTAAAATGGAAAAAACAAGATTGTATTGCAGTATTAGTAACATCAAAGGGATATCCTGAAGAATATGAAAAGGGATTTGAAATAAGTGGATTAGAGAAACTCGATAAAGATGTAATACTTTTTCACAATGGAACAAAAAAGGTAGGCGATAAATTACTTACAAACGGTGGAAGGGTATTAAGCTTTACTGCATTAGGAGAAAATCTAGAAAGTGCTAGGAAAAGGGTTTATTCTAATATAGACAAAATCAACTTTGATGGGATATGTTACAGAAAAGACATATAAACAGATGAAATACTTTAAGTATTTATTAAAAAACATTTTAAATATTACTTTCATCTGATATAATACTAAATAGTTAAATTACCTAAATCTTGCATATATTTTCACAATATATACTAATAAATATTCACAATATATACTAATAAATATATTGTGTTATAATATTTATTAATAGGGTATAACTATTTACGGTGTAGTATATACGTATATATCAATTTTAAGGAGGAATTTAAGTGAAAACAGACGTTCAAATAGCTCAAGAAGCTAAAATGGTACCGATATCAGAGGTAGCAGCTAAATTAAACATTGATGAGGACAAGTTAGTTCATTACGGAAAATACAAGGCAAAGGTGTCTTTGGGATTACTAGAGGAATTAAAAGACCAACCAGACGGAAAATTAGTTCTTGTTACTGCTATAAATCCAACTCCAGCAGGAGAAGGAAAGACTACTACAAATATAGGGCTTTCAATGGGATTAGATAGGCTAGGCAAAAAAACTATCACTACTCTTAGAGAACCATCACTAGGACCTAGTTTTGGTGTAAAAGGTGGAGCGGCTGGTGGAGGATATGCACAAGTAGTTCCTATGGAAGATATTAACTTGCATTTTACTGGAGATTTTCATGCAATAACTTCAGCTCACAATCTTATTTCTGCCTTACTTGACAATCACATTCAACAGGGAAATGTACTACAGATTGACCCTAGAAGGATAGTTTGGAAAAGAGTTATGGATATGAACGATAGAGCTCTAAGAAATGTAGTAGTAGGACTTGGTGGCAAGCCAGATGGAATGCCTAGACAAGACGGATTTGATATAACTGTTGCTTCAGAGATAATGGCAATATTCTGTTTGTCAAAAGATCTTGAAGACTTTAAAGCTAGAGTAGGAAAGATAGTTGTAGCTTACAACTTTAGTGGAGAGCCAGTATTTGCTAGTGATTTAAAAGCTCAAGGAGCAGTTGCATTACTTATGAGAGATGCGGTTAACCCAAATCTTGTTCAGACATTAGAAAATACACCTGCACTTATTCATGGTGGACCTTTTGCAAATATAGCTCATGGTTGTAACTCAATGCTAGCTACAAAACTTGGACTTAAACTTGCTGATTATACTATTACAGAAGCTGGTTTTGGTGCTGACCTTGGAGCAGAGAAGTTCTTTGATATAAAATGTAGATTTGGTAATTTACAACCAGACGCAGCAGTTATAGTTGCAACTGTTAAGGCATTAAAATATAATGGCGGAGTAGATAAAAAGGAATTAGGAACTGAAAACTTAGAAGCTTTAAAACAAGGATTTAAAAATTTAGAAAAACATATAGAAAATGTTAAAAAATTTGGAGTTCCAGCTATAGTAGCTATCAATAAGTTCCCAACTGATACACAAGCTGAATTAGATTATATTCTTAAGACTTGTGAAGCATTAGGAGCAGAGGCTGTGCTTTCAGAAGCATGGGGTAAAGGTGGAGAAGGTGGAGAAGAACTAGCTAGAGCTGTAGTAAATGCTTGTGAAAATAAAAAATCTAACTTCAAACCAATATATGATGTAGAATCATCAATCGTAGAAAAAATTGAAACTATTGCAAAAGAAGTATATGGCGCTGATGGTGTAGATTTCACAAAAGCTTGCCAAAAACAAATAGCAAATATTGAAAAATTGGGATTTGACAAAATGCCAATATGTATGGCAAAGACTCAATATTCACTATCCGATGACCCAACATTGCTTGGAAGACCAACAGGATTTAAAATAACTGTAAGAGAAGTAAAAGTATCTAGAGGAGCTGGATTTTTAGTTGCACTTACTGGTGATGTAATGACTATGCCAGGGCTTCCAAAGGTACCAGCAGCAAATAATATAGATATACTACCTGATGGAGAAATAGTAGGATTATTCTAATTTAAAGGCTGGGTTTTCCCAGCCTTTAAATACCTGCATTGACTTTATCAAGTTAATATAAGGGAGTTAATAGATTATACAGGAGGGAAAACATGGATTTTGATTCCAGAATTAAATCCGATCAAGTAGATAAGTTTTTTGAAGCTGTTTTACTTTTAGAAAATGAAGAGGAATGTTATAAGTTTTTCGAGGATATTTGTACAATCAAAGAAATTAAATCAATTGCACAAAGACTAGAAGTGGCTAAATTACTAAAGAATAAGCGGACATATAATGAAATAGAAGCTGAAACAGGAGCCAGCACTGCGACTATTAGTAGGATTAATAGATCCTTAAATTACGGAGTAGGCGGTTATGAGATTATTCTTAAAAGACTTGGTATGGTTGATTAAAAGGAGACTTAAAGTCTCCTTTTTGTATATATTATATTAAAAAACATATTTTAGTGATATAATATACGCATTGGGGGTAGAAAATAATTGAAAAAAAGATTTTATAAAAGAAAAGAATACTATTTTGATTTAAATAAGTCATTAAAGAAAAAACATAATTTAATTAGCAATATAAGATTTTTAGCAGTAATATTAATAATATATTTTGGATTTAAGCTTTATGAATCTAGTACATATTTACTTTATCTTATAGAAACTTTGCTTGTAATTGGTTTTTTTCTTTTGGTTATTTATCACTCAAGGGTAAAGGAGAAGAAATTAAGGGCAGAAATCCTATTAAGTATAAATGAAAGATACATGGAAAGAGCAAGTAGTGATTGGATGAAGTTTTCTGACAAGGGTGAAGAATACATAGATTTAAACCATAGCTATTCAAATGATTTAGATATAGTAGGACAAAACTCCGTTTTTCAATTTCTAAATATAGCAAACACGCATACTGGAAGGAAGATATTTGCTGAAGATCTTTTGAATCCTAGAAAAGATAAGCATACAATAAAATTGAGACAAGAATCAATAAGAGAACTCACTAAAGAAATAGATTTAGTACAAGAAATAGAGTATTTAACTTCAAAAGAAAAGAAAAATTTAAAGTCTCCGGATAAATTAATAGAATATTCAGAGTCAAATCAAGCTACAATAAGGAATAAATATGTAAAAAACATAATAAGATTTTTGCCTATATTTACGATAACTGTAAATATATTTGGAATATTTTTGAAGGAAAATAGATTAGTATATATAGGAATGATACTAGCTATTATTCAAGTATTGATATGGCTGTTTAGCATGTTTAAAAATGGAGCCTTATTAGCAACTGTTGGATATTTAAAGTACAATTTAGAGACCTATATTGAAATTTTAAAGTTAATAGAAGATAAAGAATTTAAAAGTAAACTATTAATTGAAATAAAAGATACAATGTTTTCAGATGAAAATTCATCTATAGGGGCTATAAAGGAGCTTGATAAAATAACCGAAATTATTAATATAAGATCAGGTGACATTTTGAATTTAATATTAAACGCAGTTTTTCTTTGGGATTATCAGTGTATATTTTTGCTTGAAGCGTGGAAGGGAAAGTATGGGGAAAGGGTAAAAGACTGGATAGAGGGGATAGGACAAATTGAAAGTCTCATGAGCTTTTCAGTGCTTGGAAATGTAACTGGGAATATAAATTTCCCCGAAATAAGGGATGGCAACCCAATGGTGATTGCGACACAGATTGGTCATCCATTAATAAATAAGAAAACTAGGATAAATAACAATATAGAATTAAATGATCAGATATTTATCATAACAGGATCAAATATGTCAGGTAAGACCACATTTTTAAGAACACTAGGAGTAAATCTTGTACTTGCATATAATGGGGCTCCTGTGTGTGCTAGGGATATGAAATGCAGTATCTTAGATATAATGACTTCAATGAGAGTACAAGATGATTTAGCAGCAGGAATATCTACTTTCTATGCAGAAATCCTTAGAATCAAAAAAATAATAGATAAAAGTGAAGAAGATGAAGCAATGTTGTTTTTAATTGACGAGATATTTACAGGAACAAATTCTCCAGATAGGATAGCAGGCGCTAAAAATGTACTTGCAAACCTAAATAAGAAAAATATTATAGGGGCAATCACAACCCATGATTTAGAATTATGTGAGCTTGATAGTGAAGATAGAATAGAAAATTATCACTTTAAGGATATATATAAAGATGACAATATACTATTTGATTACAAAATAAGGAATGGGAAATCAACTTCAACAAATGCGAAAAATTTAATGCGTCTTGCAGGTATAAGAATAATTAAAAAATAATTAAAGGGGAAGGTGAACTTTATCTTATGTGGAAAGAAAAGTACAAAGTAGGTGTGGATTTAATTGATGAACAGCATAAAGAGCTATTTAAAAGATTGTCTAATTTTATAGCAATAGTTCAAAATGAAGTAAGTTGGGATGAAAAGATAGATACAGTCAAGGAAACTCTGGTATTTATGCAGGATTATGTTGTATTTCACTTTGATGCAGAAGAGGAATTGCAAGAAAAGATATCTTATCCTAAGATAGAAGAACATAAAAAGATTCATGCTGACTTTAAAGATATGATTGATGATTATGTAAGGTTATTTCAAAAAGAGGGATTTACAGAAGAAAAAATTCAGGAATTAAGTGCGAAATTAATGACCTGGCTTATTATGCATGTAGGTAAAATAGATCAAGAAATCGGCAAATATGTAAAAGAGAAGGAGGAGTTGGCAAAATGAATGTAGAACATGTAAACTCCTTTTATAAGGCAACACAAGATGTATTTGAATTGATGCTTGATCTAGGCGTAGATAGAGGGAAATTAAAAGTTACAGATGGAATGGTAAGTGGTAAAGAAACAAATGTCACATTGGGGGTGACAGGAGATCTAAGAGGTTCAATAGTATTTGGCTTTCCAAAAGAGATGACTTTAGAAATGGTTAAAATTATGTCTGGTATGGAAGTGAAAGAGATAGATCACTTTGTTTCCTCAGCATTAGGAGAAGTAGCAAATATAATAGGGGGAAATGCTCTTACAAACTTAAGCAGTAAAGATATAATATGTGATATAGTTCCACCACAAATATATATAGGAGACTATAAATCAATATCTATGGCTAATGAAAAGTCGCTACAATTACCTCTAAAAACAGAAATAGGAGAATTTAATATAAGTATTTTTTTATCCGAAAAATAACAAAAGATAAATTTTTTTAGAAATGACTCATATATTTTATGTGAGTCATTTTTTAGTAGAAAATTTTAGTAATGAACTAGCTAATATGGTATACTATATTAGGTAAAAGAGGATAAACTAGTATCAGAGTATACTCTTAATTGAAGGATTGAGGATTAGAAAGGTGGGAGTGAATGGATTACTTAGAAGGACTAAATGATAGACAAAGACAAGCAGTATTACATAAAGGTGGACCACTGCTTATACTTGCAGGGGCAGGTTCAGGGAAAACCAGAGTCGTAACTCATAAAGTAGCATATTTAATCGAAAAAGAAAGAGTTTTCCCGGGAAATATACTGGCAATTACTTTTACCAATAAAGCTGCCAATGAAATGAAAGATAGAGTGAGTAATCTTTTGGCGACTAATGTAGATAGAATGTGGATGGGAACATTTCATTCAATATGTGTTAGGATTCTCAGGCGTGATATAGAGAAAATAGGTTACAGTAGAAGTTTTACTATATACGATAGAGATGATCAAATCACATTGATTAAAGAGTGTATAAAGGAGAGAAACTTAAATAAGGATAATTATAAGCATAATTCAGTTCTAGCCCAAATAAGTAATTTAAAAGATAGTATGACAGAT
This sequence comes from uncultured Tissierellaceae bacterium, assembly GCA_964428475.1. Taxonomy (GTDB): domain Bacteria; phylum Bacillota; class Clostridia; order Tissierellales; family Tissierellaceae; genus JARICQ01. The sequence goes on along the minus strand of CAYRYO010000019.1, from coordinate 13,816 downwards.
TCTGACAAGTATATAAATGAAAATTACAGTGATTATTATTTGAGGAATATAGGTGAATTATATGCACTTTATACAAAGAAACTAAAAAAATATAATGCCTTAGATTTTGATGATCTTTTAATAAAAACAGTAGAACTTCTAAGACAGGAAAAGTCTATACTAGACTATTATCAAGATAAGTTTAAATATATATTCGTAGATGAATATCAAGATACCAATAAAGTTCAATACGATTTAATAAAGCTATTATCGGGTAAGAAAGGCTATATATGCGGGGTTGGAGATTCCGATCAATCGATTTACGGATGGAGAGGTGCAGATATTACTAATATCTTGAATTTTGAAAAGGACTTTAAAAATTCTACCACTATACTTCTTGAACAAAACTATAGATCAACTGGTAATATATTAAATCTTGCAAATCGGGTAATCCAAAAGAATCAGGAGAGAAAGGCTAAAAACCTCTGGACAGAAAACCATGAAGGTGAAAAGATAGTATATGAAGAGCTTACAGATGGGGAAGATGAAGCAATCTTTGTATCATCAAAGATAGACCAACTCCTAAGAGATGGATATAATCTATGTGATTTTGCTATACTTTATAGAACCAATGCCCAGTCTCGTTCATTTGAGGAAGCTTTTATGAGAAAGAATATCACTTATAAAATTGTAGGAGGACTTAAATTCTACGATAGAAAAGAGATAAAGGATATAGTTGCATATTTAAAAGTATTAGAAAATCCCATGGACAATATCTCTCTTAAAAGAATAATAAATGTTCCTAAAAGGGGAATAGGAAATACAACTGTAGGGAGAATAGAAGAAATAGCTATTGAAAGAGAAGATTCTATTTATGGAGTATTACTTGATCTTGATAATTTAGATATAAGTGGAAGGGCTAAAAACAGTCTCAAACCTTTTATAGATATGATGAATATGTTGATGGCAAAAAAAGAATTAATGACTATCAAAGATTTTATAGAAGAAGTAATAGATGTTTCTGGATATGTTATAGAACTTGAAAAAGAAGATACAATAGAAGCTAAAACTAGAATAGAAAATATAAAAGAATTTATATCAGTTGCTATAGATTTTGAAGCCAAGATAGGGGAAAATAACTTTGAGGAATTTCTTGCAAACATTGCATTGTTATCTGATGTAGATAAGACTGAGGACAAGACGGAAGTCGTGACTATGATGACAGTACACAGCGCTAAGGGACTTGAGTTTCCTGTTGTATTTATGGTAGGTATGGAAGATGGACTCTTTCCAATATCAAGGGCATTAGAAAGCGAATCAGAGATTGAAGAAGAAAGAAGACTATGCTATGTTGCCCTTACTCGTGCAGAAAAGCTATTATTTATCACTAGTGCAAAGATAAGGACTATATATGGGCAAGTGAATTATACACTGCCATCGAGATTTATCAAAGAAATGGGAGATGCTATAGAAAATAAAAAAGATATAGAATCAAAAGAAAAACTATTTAATGTAGTTGACTATACTAAAAAAACAGAGTCTAAAAAGCAAATGACAAAGAGTAGCGAATTTTCTTTTAAACCACAAGCAAAGCCTGTTAAAAATAAAAATACAGATGTTAAATTAGGAGACCGAGTAAGACACAAGAAGTTTGGAGAAGGCACAGTAGTTCAGACAAAGGATAGAGGAAATGATGTAGAAATTGTAATAGCTTTTGAAGATGATGGGTTAAAAAGATTATTACTTTCCATTGCGCCAATTGAAATTGTGAGGTGAAAAGATGAACGAAGGCAAAAGAATAGAAGAACTTATAGAATTGGTAAATGATTTAAATTATCACTACTATACCTTAGATAATCCCAAGGTAAGCGATAGAGAATATGATAAATTATATGATGAACTTGTAAAGCTAGAAGACAAGACAGGTTTAATATATACTTATTCACCTACTCAAAGGGTCGGTGGAGATACAATAGGAAAATTTCAAAAGCATACACATCTGGGAAGATTATGGAGTTTAGATAAAAGTCAAAATTCAGGACAACTGATAGATTGGGATAATAGAGTTAAAAAGCTCATAAACGATTACAATACACATTCAGAAAAAAAACTTCCAACTCCAGAGTATATAATGGAATATAAGTTTGATGGGCTTACAATAAACCTTACTTATAGAGATGGAGAATTGGTTCAAGGGGCGACTAGGGGTAATGGTACTATTGGAGAAGGTATATTATCTCAACTTAAAACAATCAAATCCATTCCACTAAGGATGAATTTCAAGGGTGCAATAGAAATTCAAGGTGAAGGACTGATGTCACTATCTATGCTTGAAAAGTATAATGAATCAGCTATCGAGCCTCTTAAAAATGCAAGAAATGCAGCAGCAGGTGCTCTTAGAAATTTAGATCCAAAAGTTACAGAAAAGAGAAATTTAACAGCTTACTTTTATAATATAGGATATATAGAGGGAAAGAACTTTGGAAATCATGAAGAAATATTAGATTTTTTAAGTGAAAATAGATTTCCAGTATTCCAATATAAAAAGAAATATAATAAAATAGAAGATGTAATAGATGAAATACAAAATTTAGACATAGAAAGACACAGTCTAGATATTCTTACAGATGGAGTAGTAATAAAGATAAATGATATTAGGACACGTGAAGTACTAGGATATACAAATAAATTTCCTAGATGGGCTATAGCATATAAATTTGAAGCAGAGGAAACTACTACAAAACTAATAGACGTAATATGGAATGTAGGTAGAACTGCTAAAGTTACTCCTAGTGCTCTACTTGAACCTGTAGATATTGGTGGAGTTACGGTGAGACGGGCAACTCTTAATAACTATGATGATATTGAAAGAAAAGGAGTTAGATTGAATTCTAGGGTATTGATAAGACGCTCCAATGATGTAATTCCAGAAATACTTGGAACTATGCCTACAGATGAGAAAACCTTTGAAATAGGAAAGCCCAAGTATTGTCCAGCTTGTAATAGTGAATTAGTACAAAATGGAGTTCATATCTTTTGTCCAAATTCATTATCGTGTAAACCACAGCTAATCTCTAGAATTGTACATTTTGCAAGTAGAGATGCAATGAATATTGAAGGGTTAAGTGAGAAAACAGCAGAAAAACTGCTTGAAGAATTAGATATCAAAGACTTAGCAGAAATATATGAAATAAAGTATGAAGATTTGATAGAACTTGAAGGATTTAAAGAAAAAAAGACAAAGAATTTACTAAATGCAATAGAAATATCTAAAGATGTATCATTAGGCTCATTTATATATGCACTTGGAATTAGCAATGTAGGGATTAAGACCGCAAATGACCTTGCAGATTATTTCAAATCTATAGATAATATTAGAAGTGCAGATAGAGAACAGTTAAAATTAGCAGGAGAAATAGGAGATATAATAGCGGGTAGTATAGTAGAATTCTTTCATGATGAAAGGATAATAACTTCTCTTGAAAAATTATTACATGAAGGCATAAAGCCTTATTGTGCTGAAAGTAAAAGAGTGGAGTCTATATTTACAGATAAAACTCTTGTAATCACTGGAAGTATAGAAGGCATGGCTAGAAGTTATATAAAAGAATCTGTAGAAAGTATGGGGGCAAAAGTAACTGCTTCTGTTAGTAAAAAGACTGATTTTGTAATAGTTGGAGAAAGTCCTGGATCTAAGTATCAAAAGGCAATAGATCTTGGGATTGAAATCATAGATGAAAACAAATTGAAAGAAATACTAGGAGGGATAAAATGATTGATAAAGATGTAGTAGAGCATATTGCTGAAATTTCAAAACTTAGTTTTGTAGAAGATGGGATAGAGGGCATTGCCGAAAAGCTGTCAGGTATTGTGGAATATGTAGAAAAACTAAATGAACTTGATCTTAAAGATGTGGAGCCTACTTATCATGTAAACAAGCATATACAAAAGTTTAGAGAAGATATAGTAGAGGATGGGCTTTCAAGAGAAGAAGTACTTAGTAATGCGCCAGAAGAACAATATGGATATTTTAAAATACTTAAAATAGTAGAATAGAAAGAGGTGGAGATATGGATTTAACAAAATTATCAGCATTTGAAATGAAGATGAAATTACATGAAAAGGAGATATCAAGTAGAGAATTAATAGAGTCTCATTTTAAAAAAATAGATGAAATAGAAAAAGATATAAATGCTTTTATCACATTAAACAAAGAAGATGCTTTAAATGTAGCAGATGCAGTAGATAGAAAGATAAAGAATTGTGAAAAACTAGGATTATTAGCTGGAATCCCAATAGCTATCAAAGACAATATAATGACTAAGGGAATTAGAACCACTTGTGGATCTAAGATGCTAGAGGGTTTTGTTTCACCATATAATGCAAGAGTAGTAGATAGAATAATAGATGCAGATGGAATAATAATAGGAAAGACCAATATGGATGAATTTGCTATGGGATCATCCACTGAAACTTCATACTTTGGAGTTACAAAAAACCCAATTGATTTAGAAAGAGTGCCTGGTGGATCTTCGGGAGGGTCTGCAGCAGCAGTAAAAGCAAATGAAGTAGCTCTTAGCCTTGGGACAGATACTGGTGGATCAGTAAGGCAGCCTGCAAGCTTTACAGATACTGTAGGAATCAAACCTAGCTATGGTATAGTTTCTAGATATGGGGTTGTTCCAATGGCAAACACCCTAGACCAAGTAGGAGTATTTGGCAGAGATGTAAAAGATGCAGTGCTTATGCTTTCTTCTATTACTGGATATGATGAAAAAGATTCTACATCTTTTAAAAATCCAGATGGAACCATAATATTTTCTAGTTCTGCGGGGAAAATAGATGAAAATTATTTAAAAGGGATGAAAATAGCTATACCGAAAGAGTTTTTTGACAATACTATAGATAATAAAATAGATGAAAAAATGAAGGCAAGTATAAGGCTTCTAGAGAGTTTAGGTGCAGAAGTAGATGAAATATCTCTACCATATTTAGAATACAGTGTGGCTGCTTATTATATAATATCTACAGCAGAAGCAAGTTCAAATATGGCTAGATTTGATGGGCTTAGATATGGATACAGATCTAAAGAATATAATACTTTAGATGAATTATATATGAAGTCAAGGACACAAGCTTTTGGAGATGAAGTTAAGATAAGAATAATGCTCGGGACATATTTTCTTAGTAGAGGAGATCAAAAAGAACAATATAAAAAGGCTTTAAAAGCTAGAACTCTTATAAAAAATGATTTTGAGAGGGCATTTTCTAAATATGATGTAATACTTTCGCCTACTACACCATTATTGCCTTTTAAAATTGGAGAAAAAACAAGCGATACCCTATCAAAGTTTAAAGATGATTTGTTTACAGTCCCAGTAAATCTTGCAGGACTTTGTGCTATTAGTGTTCCGGCGGGATATATAGATGGACTTCCTATAGGCATACAGATGATAGGAGATAGATTTAAAGAAGCCAATATTATAAAGGCAGCATTAGGCTTTGAAGGAGGAAGAGCAGATGTATAAGACGATAATAGGACTTGAAATTCACGTTGAATTATCTACTAAAACTAAGATTTTCTGTAGCTGTATAAATGAATTCGGAGGAGAAGCGAATACACATTGTTGTCCAGTTTGCATGGGTTTACCTGGGGCTTTACCAGTGTTAAACAAACAAGCAATAGAATATGGGATTAAAGCTGGAATTTCACTTAATTCAGATATTACAAAGGAAACAAAAATGGATAGAAAAAATTACTTTTATTCAGACTTAGTTAAGGGATATCAAGTATCTCAAGATGATTTGCCCCTTTGTCAAGCTGGATATATAGAAATTGAAATAGATGGAGGAACAAAGAAGATTAATTTAGAGAGAATCCATATAGAAGAAGATACAGGCAAGCAAATCCATACAGATTTAGGAGATACGCTAATAGATTACAATAGGGCAGGCGTACCCTTGATAGAGATAGTAACAAGGCCTGATATGGATACAGCAGAAGAGGCAAAACTGTTTCTTGAAAAATTAAGAGATACATTAAAATATATTGAAGTGTCAGACTGTAAAATGGAAGAGGGCTCTCTTAGATGTGATGTAAATATAAATGTAGTAGACATTGATAGTAAAAAGAGAACAAATATAACAGAGATAAAAAACTTAAACTCATTTAGAGGTGCAGTAAAGGCAATTGAATATGAAGAAAAAAGACATAAAACTCTATTAGAAAAAGGCGAAAACACAGTAAAGGAAACAAGACGTTGGGATGACATAAAAAATGAGACTATTTCTATGAGAGGCAAGGGTGGAGTAGCCGATTATAGATTTGCAGTAGACGGAGATTTAGCTCCTATAGTAATAGAAGAAGAATGGATAAAAGAGATAGAACTGAATATGCCTGAACTTCCTCATGTAAAAAAAGAGCGATTTATAGAAGAGTATAAATTATCAGATTATGATGCAGGGGTACTTACGGCTTCAAAAGACTTAGCTGTATTTTTTGAAGAAACGGTTAAGCATACCTTGGATGCTAATTTAGTTAGTAATTGGATAATGGGAGATGTTCTTAGAAGGTTAAATGAAGAAGAAATAGGAATAGAACAAACACTCTTGACTCCAAAATCACTATCAACTTTAATAAAAATGGTAAAGGATAAAAAGATAAATAATAATACAGGCAAAAAGGTATTAAGAGAAATGTTTGAAACAGGCAAAGATTCACAAGCAATAGTAAAAGAAAAAGGCCTAATTCAAATTAGTGATGAGGGAGAACTAGAAAAAATAGTAGGAAATATATTAGATGAAAATCCACAATCTATAGAAGACTATAAAAATGGAAAAGATAGAGCTATTGGGTTCTTGGTTGGGCAAACAATGAAAGCATCAAAGGGAAAAGCGAATCCACAAATAGTAAATAAATTGATAATGGAAATGTTAAAGAAAAGATAAAAAAGATATAGCGTCTATTTTTCAGACGCTGTATCTTCTTTTTTCTTTTTTTCTTTATAAAAAGGGCAATCATCTGTAGGAGTACTAGAGGAAGTCAAAACTGTTTTTAAATTGCAAATACCATCTTTACAATGAATACAGTTTTCGGAGCAATTTATCATCACTATAAATACCTCCCTTACAAGTAGACTTAATTTTTATTCTCTCCAAGTTTAATAAAAATATAATAAAATATATTTTTACAAATTAAGGATTGATGTAAAAACTTGCATACATATGGTACAATAAGATAGAAATATATAAGTTTTATTGAAGGAGTGGGAAAATGAAAATAGGGAAATTGCCTAATGAATTATTAGAAAAAATAGTTATAAAAAATATAAACAATAAAAGAGAAGAGGTAATAGTAAGATCTGGAATAGGTGAAGATACAGCTATATTAGATTTAAATGAAGATCTATGTGTACTCAGTACAGACCCTATCACTGGAGCTACAAAGGATATGGGAAGCTTAGCTATACATATATCATGTAACGATATAGCTACGAGCGGTGGAGAGCCTATAGTAGTTTTAATGAGTATATTAGCTCCTGAAAAGACCACTGAGAAAGAAATAGAAAATATAATGATAGAAGCAGGAAAAGCAGCAAAACAATTAAATGTAGAAATTGCTGGAGGGCATACAGAAATAACAGATGCTGTAAATAGAATAGTAATAAATACAACTGCAATAGGTAGATTAAAAAGAGAAAAGCTCCCAAGAATAGAAAATATAAAACCAGGTGACAAATTGCTTATTACCAAATATGCAGGTATAGAAGGAACAGCCATACTTGCAAATGAATTAGAAGATGTATTACTGCCTGAATTAGGAGAAGAAAAACTCCAAGTAGCAAAATCAATGAAAAACATGTTAAGTGTTGTAGAAGAAGGTATTATAAGTGGAAAAGTTGGAGTTAAATATATGCATGATATCACAGAAGGTGGAGTATTAGGTGCTGTATGGGAAGCAGCTAAGGCGAGTGGATTAGGTGTTAAAATATACAGAGATGCGATTCCTTTTAGAGAAGTTACAGTTGAAATTGGCAATATATTGAATATAGATATATATAGGCTTATATCAAGTGGATCCATGATCATAATTACTGATGACAATAATAGTGATGAGATAATAGAAAAATTAAGATTAGAAGATATTAAATGTACAGTGATAGGAGAAGTAACAAAAGAAGATATATTAATGATGGAAGATGGTAAAATTAAAGAGATAATACCTCCTGCTAGTGATGAATTATATAAGGCATTACTATTTAAGAAATAATATTACATTATCATTACAAAACAGTTAATTTGTTGACATAATAAGGTAGTAAATGATATAAATTAGATACGGTTAAATTACTACAGATGAGGACAGAAGGAGGCAAAAAATGAAGAAAAAAAGCATGGTTTTAATAATTTTATTTATCTTGATAATTAGCTCTATAGGAAATGCTGAGGCTTCTAGAATACAAATAAGTATGAATGGCAATAAACTTTTTGTAATGCAGGCGCCGATAGTAATGAATGGAACTATGATAAGCAGTAAGATTCCCTCATTTGTACATGATAACAGAACCTTGGTTCATATAAGGTTTATAGAAGAAAATTCAGATGCGAAAGTGGTTTGGGAACAGAAAACTAAAACTGTAATTGTAGAGTTTGAAGATAGTAAAGTAGAACTCTTAATAGACAGTCCAATAGCTACTATAAATGGTGAAAAGAGGATATTAGACAAAGGATCTATACCGAGACTCGTAGAATATGAAGGTGAAGCAGATGCGAGGACAATGGTTCCATTATCATTTTTAGCAGAAGCACTAGGATTTGAGGTAGGCTGGGATTATGAAAATAGCAATGCATATATAAATTCCAATGGTGAAGAAACAAATCAGCCAGAAGTTCAAGCCCCAAAAGACGAAGAAATTGTTGAAGATAAAGAAGACAAAGATCAAATTGAAAATGTTGAAATAAACACGATAAACAGTATTGGAGTCTTTACTGGAAGTACAGATAAAAATAAATTGATAGTAAAAAGTGATAAAAAGCTTTCATATACTAGCAAGTATGATGAAGATAAATTAATTGTAGATATAGTAGGATCCAAACTAGAACTCAATAATACAAAAGATGCACCAGGAGCCATATATGTAGATGATGACTTTATTAAAGAAATCAGATATTCACAATTATCCTATGAACCATATATTACTAGAATAGTGTTTGACTTAAAGAAGTATAAAAGTCCAAATATAATATCAGGGATTGATGGGACAGGCCTTGTGATAGCTTTTGAAAGCCAAAATATAACAGGGATTACAAAAGAATTTGTAGGTGAAAATGAAGGTATAGTAATAAATGGTGCCAAGAAAGAAAATATGAATATAATAAAACTACATAATCCTGAAAGGCTTGTAATAGATTTATTAGATTCTACATTAGATGGTGATCCATATGTAGAATATGCATATGACTTAGGATTTATAGGTAAAGTTAGAGTATCTAGGTTTTCAGCAGATAATAACTACAGTGTTTCAGATCAAATAGTGAGGGTAGTATTAGATATAAAGGGAGAAATAGAGAATCCAAATATAAAAATAGATACTTTTGATGATAAAATAGTAATTTATCCTGAAAAGAGTTTATGGGAAAATATCGAGTTAATGACACAGGATGAAAATAGATTGTTAACTATAAAAAATACCTTTGAAACAAAATATTCTGTTGAATATGATAATGCAACTAAGAATTTAAAAATAAGATTGCCCTTAGAAAATACAGAAATCAGCAATGGATTAATAATTATAAAAGATAATTTAATAGATGAAATAGAAGTAATAGAAGTAGATGGAGAAAAAGAAATATCTGTAAGATTTATTAAGAGTATAGAATATCAAATACTATCAAGGGATATTGATAAAGAGATATCTATGGTAATCGGGAAAAACAAGAATTTGAAACCAGAAGATAGATTAATAGTGATTGACCCAGGTCATGGAGGAAGAGATTCAGGGGCAGTATCTGTAAATAAAAGGCTAGAAAAGGATTTTAACTTAGTGGTTAGCAAAAAATTTAATGAGAAATTAAAATCACTTGGGTATAATACTATAATGACAAGAGATACGGATGTATTTATTGATTTATATGAAAGACCTCGTATAGCAAATGAAAACTATGCAGATATATTTATAAGTATACATGCAAATGCTCATGGTAGTAGTTCTATAGCAGGAGCTCAGATGTTATATTGTCCAGCTTTTGACTCGCAAGTAAAAGAAGGCGACCAGTATCCTTTTGCAGAAGTAATGATGAATGAATTTCTAAAGGGAACAGGGGCTGAAGATAAAAGAATTGTTCAAAGACCCAAATTAGTAGTGCTAAGAGAATCAAAAATGCCAGCAGTCCTTGTTGAGGCAGGATTCTTATCAAATGACCGAGAAGAAAAACTATTATTTACTGAAAGTTATCAAGATAAAATAGTTGATTCAATGGTAAAAGGTGTAGAAAGATATTTTGAAATGGATTAATAAATAAGCAAGGGGAACCTTGCTTATTTAATTTAAAGGAGGATTATTATGGAATTGATTTTAGGCTATGTACTTATCTTCTTATCAAGATTAGTAGATGTATCTATGGGAACAATGAGAACTTTAATGGTTGTACAAGGGAGAAAATGGCCAGCTGCCATAATTGGATTTTTTGAGATAACGCTTTATGTTGTGGTACTTGGAAAGGTCGTAAATAATTTGGATAATGTATTTAATTTACTTAGTTATTCTTTGGGATATGCAACTGGAAATTATGTAGGAATTATAATTGAAAATAAAATAGCCCTCGGGAAACTAGCTGTAAAGGTTATTTTGAAATCTGAAGATAATGAAGAAATGATTGCTGCATTAAGAGATGCTGGCTTTGGAGTAACTGTAGTAAAGGGAACTGGCAAAGAGGGAATACGAGAAATACTTAATATTATAATTGATAGAAAAAAACTAGTGGGCTTGCAAAAAACTCTATCAGAATATGATGAAACTGCTTTTGTCACGGTAAATAGTATAAATCCAATAAACGGTGGTTATTTTGCTCCTAAGAAAAAATAAACATAAATCTATCATAGTCTTAGGACTCTTCTAATATAATGTAATAGTATAATTTAGGAGGGTTGACAATGATAAATAGGAGGATAATATTATTTGGACTAATAGTAGTCTTGGGACTTACAGCGTTAACGGTAGGGAAAAGTTTTATAGACAATAGGATGAGCATTCAAGATGATGAAATACAGGTAGTTAGATCAGATGAATATCAATTTGAGGAATTGGAAGCTGAAGAAGATGGAATGAGAAAAACAGTATTGTATTTTAAAAACAGTGAGAATTACTTAGTACCTGTGATGAGAAGACTTCCTTGGGAAGAAGGAATAGCTAAAGCAACTATAAATAATATGATTGATAGTCCTGAACTTAGAGAAAGTTTAAAGGAAACTGGCCTTTTGCCTGTAATACCAGCAGGAACAGAGATACTTGGCATATCGATAAATGATGAAACTGGGCTATGTAAGATTAATTTTTCGGAGAATCTTTTAAATAGTGAATCTGAAAAAGAAGAAGAATCTTTAATAAAAGGAATAGTATATACGTTAACTGAATTTCCTGCAGTTGAAAAGGTACAGATGCTTGTCAGTGGAAAAGAAATTTCTAACACAAAGCATGGCAACAATATAAGTGGGACTATTGCTAGAGAAAATATAAACCTAATAGGTAATTTAGATCAGGGAAAATCAAAAGTAGTGGTATATTATAAAGGACAGACTGATAATAATTATGAATATTATGTTCCTATGACAGTGCCTACTCTTGCACCCATAGCTAATGTATACTCAGCATTGGATATGCTATTTGAAGGGCCTCCAGAGGACTTAGGATTTCATTCTGAGATACCAGATGATATAAAGTTATATGGCATAGAAGTAAAGAATGGAACTGCTTATGTTGATATATCATTGGACACTTCTTTAGAGGAAACATCTGAAGTAAATATAAGTGATATAATAAAAAACATAGGACTTACATTAAGTGAATTTGAAGAAATAGAAACTGTAGAACTTCTTATCGATGGGGAGATAATAAATAGCACAGTTCCAGTTTTTGCAAATGAATATTAACAACATATTAAATAAAAAAGTTGATTTTGTAATTACAAAATCAACTTTTTTATTTAATATGTCAGTGCAAATAATAATTCATGCTTTAATTCACTGGTTTTTATTAGTAAGTGTTTGAAGAAAAGATGGAGATTTATTTTTTAATGATAGATAAAATAACTATTGTCTGATAATATATATTACATACTAAATAAGGGAGAAATATATGAGAAGAAAACTTGTAATATCAACTGGGAATCAACATAAAGTAGAGGAGATAAAGAATATATTAAAGGATTTAGAGATAAAAGTAGTTTCTAAAAAAGATGTAGGGCTTGGAGACTTAGAAGTAATAGAGGATGGAAATACGCTTGAAGAGAATAGCCTTAAAAAGGCTCGTGCACTAGCAGCCAAAATTGATTGTATGGTCCTAGCAGACGATTCAGGGCTGTTTGTAGATGCACTCAATGGTAAGCCTGGGGTATACTCATCTAGATACGCCGGAGAGGAAGGAAATGACCAAGCGAATAATAAAAAACTTTTACAAGAGCTTGAAAATATTCCTATAAAAGATAGGGATGCAAAGTTTAAGACTATTATTGTACTTATAACTGAAGGAAAAAAAGAAATAGTTGTATGTGGAGAGTGCAAGGGGAAAATAGGACTTAAAGAAATGAGTGGAGATGGCTTTGGATATGATCCGCTTTTTGTTCCAGATGGATACAAAAAAACATTTGCAGAAATAGGGGAAATAGAAAAAAACAAAATATCTCACAGAGCTAATGCATTAAAAAATCTAAAGAAAGAGATATTAAAGATTATGCGAGGAGAAAATAGATGAAGATACTTGTAGCATCAGATGCTCATGGACATACTGCTGACTTGATTAAATTTATAGGAAAAGAAAAGTTTGATATGCTTTTTTACTTGGGTGATTATGTAAGCGATGGCAAAGAGATATCAAATATCTTAAATATTCCATATAAAATAGTAAGAGGGAATGGAGATCAAAGTATATGTGGCTTTAGTGATGATGAAGTATTTCGACTAGAAGACAAAACAATATTTTTGACTCATGGGCATAAATATAATGTAAATTTTGAACTAGAAAGAATATATTATAAAGCAAAGGAGATTGAAGCGGATTATATATTCTTTGGGCATACTCATGTGCCAATAATAGAAAAAATTGATCATATAATCATAGTAAATCCAGGGAGTGTTTTTCTTCCAAGAACTGCTGATAGACAGGGAAGCTTTGGGATAGTAGAGATTGGAAAAAATAAAAGTGAAAAAATAATAAAAATAAAATAGAAAAAATGTTGACAATTTATATATAAGCTGATATAATTTAAAATTGTTAGCGTAAGTGCTTGAAAGATTCTAGAAAAGCAGGAAAAGCTATATGTAAAGTTAAATTACTGTGGTGGGTGTGGCCTAGTTGGTTAGGGCGCCAGATTGTGGCTCTGGAGGTCGTGGGTTCGAGTCCCATCATCCACCCCATAAACATACTTTACACAACAATCGCCGTGACCTATTAGCTCAGTCGGCATAAGTAGGGGACCAAAATCGGGGTTTTCGATTTTGTGTACATCACTTAGTTGGGTAATCTAAGAGTCAAAGTAAAATAGCTTTATAAAACATAACAATTGCCGTGACCTATTAGCTCAGTCGGCAGAGCACCTGACTTTTAATCAGGGTGTCCCGCGT
>CAYRYO010000018.1:0-33278 GCA_964428475.1 uncultured Tissierellaceae bacterium | reverse complement strand
CTTTGTGAAAGGCAGGTTTCTCACGCGTTACTCACCCGTCCGCCGCTAAGATAATCAAAGCTTCACTATAAATAGATCTGCTAAGAAAACTTCGCTCGACTTGCATGTGTTAAGCACGCCGCCAGCGTTCGTCCTGAGCCAGGATCAAACTCTCAATTAAAAGTGTTTGACTTGACTAGCTCAAATTGTTTTGCTGACTGTTTGTTTCATGTGTGTTACTTTATTATTCAAAGTTTCTTACACTGTTTAGTTGTCTAGGTTCTGTGTCACCCTTAGGCGACTTATTTAGTATAACATCTACTAAACTCTTTGTCAACTGTTTTTTTAAAACTTTTTCGACTTTATTGTCGATTTGTTTTTAGCCACAGCCGACTTTTATTATAATACTATGTTTGTCATTCTTTGTCAACTGTTTTTTTTAAACTTTTTAAAGTTGATGTAAATATTTAATATCTTAGCTGACTTTTATTATGATACACATTTTAAAGAAAAAAGTCAATACCTTTTTATATATTCTTTTAAATTGTTTTATAATAGTATACTGGAAATTACTATTTTGCTCTTGCAACCATACTCCCTAATGCAATTGAATATAACTTCGATTCATGATCATCTGCTCTTGATACTAAAACTATTGGTGCTTTAGCTCCCATCACTACACCTGCTGATTTACCATTTGCAAGATAAGTTATAGCCTTTCCTATTCCATTACCCATCTCTATATTTGGTACTAACAATATATCTGTATCACCTGCTACTTCTGATTTAAATCCTTTAATATCTGCAGCCTCTTTTGAAAGAGCTAAGTCAAGAGCTAACGGTCCATCTAATACTATGTCTTTTGCAAATTCACCATTTTTATACTTCGTTTTTAATGCATCTGCATCTACAGTAGCTATCATTTTAGGATTTACTTTTTCTTTGGCTGCCAATACTGCTACATTTATCTTTTTGTTTCCCATTGACCGTACAACCATTGCTGCATTTTCTATTATCTTTTTCTTATTCTCAAGTGAAGGTTCTAAGTTCATTCCACCATCTGTTAAATATAAAAGTTTTGAATAAGTAGGCACTTCATATACCATTACATGCGACAACAAGGACTCTGTTCTAAGGCCCCACTCTTTGTTCAATACTGCTTTCAGTAATAGGGACGTATCTATTAATCCTTTCATTATAAAATCAGCTTCACCGGCTGATACCATCTTTACTCCTAATTCCGCGGCAGCTACTACATCCTGTTCATCTATTATATGAAAGGATTCTCCTTCTATTTGTTTTTCATCTAATATAGTTCTTATTGCTTTTTCATCCCCTATTAATATAGGCTCAATTATATTTAGTTTTCTAGCTTCATTTACTGCCTCTATTACCTCTTCATCATTTGCAGCGACTACCACTAATTTCATTTTTCTTTCGATATTTGCATTTAAAAGTTCATTTAACTTTTTCACTTTAATAACCCCCCATAGATATTATATCACTTCTTCCAACCTCTTTTTTTGCAAAGCCATATTTTCATCCTCAGGATTCAATTTTACAGCCCTTTTTATATCTTCATATGCTTGATTCAACTGATTTATTTGCAAATAAGCTAAGCCTCTATTAAATAAAAGTTTATAATCATCTTCTATTTTTTCTATTCCTTCACCAAGTACCTTTATTGCATCTTTTATTTCTCCTATTAAAATATAAGAAATTCCAAGTTCATTATATATATCCGATACATCTTTATTTGATTCTAAAGCTACATTAAAATATTTTATAGCACTTTGATATTCAGTTAATCCTTTGTAACTTAATCCTAAGTAATAATTCAACTCCCACCATTCTGACAACTTAGGTAAAAGTTTTAAAAACTCTTCCAATGCCTTTTCAAAATAATTTTTTGCTAAATAAGTAAGTCCTGCTTCTAAAATCACATCATTCCCAATATTTTCAATTTCGATCCTTATCTCTTGCAACCTTATTTGATCTTCTTCTAATAAAAGGTATCTGTTCCATATAAGCTGAGCTTTTAGATATTGCTGATAAAACTTATAATGATATCCTAACTTATAATAAGCCAATGGATATGATTTATCTATATCTAGAATAGACTCTAGTTCCAAAGTAGATTTATTAATAAATTTTAATGCCGTTTCATCTTCTTCCCTAGCAAAAAATAATTTAGAAATAAATTCTAATGATAATGAGTAATTAAATATATTATTGATATTTTTAGGATTTATTATTTTTAAAGCCCTAAAACAAATTGCCCCCATATCATATTCTTCACTTTCTATATTTTTAATACCTTTGTAAAAGATATAGTCCTCTATATTTTCATTATAAGAAATCAATATATTCTTATACTCATTTGAATGCTTAAAAGCTTCATCTATTCCCAAAATAAATATTATCCCATCTACTATATTTGAAATATTGATTTCTTCTTCTAAACTACCTCGTTTTATTTCCTTTACTAAATCTTCTGTTAGTACGGGTAGAGGAGTGCTATTATCTATATTGTATCCTTCGATATTAAGGCTCCTATTATCTTTTAATTGTATAAAAGAGATCTTATCAGTATATTTTCTAAAATAATCACTTATCGTGTCCATCATTTCACCTCTTTTTAAAATTTATTCATATACATTCGTTTTCTCCTAGTACTAGTGCTTAAAAGCTTAAATAAATGTCCTCTATATATCATTATAAATGAAAACAATATTTGGGCAAGTAAATACTTAAACATACTAGTGGCATTCATTCCAAATCCGATATTTACATGTGTTGCAAACAAGTTTGTTATTATATTACCAGTAAGATAAAATAACACTCCATGAAACAATAAATTCGGGATAAGCCAGTTTATCCAATTTTCTTTCATAAAATCTACCGAATACATTATACTCTCCATTGGATCTCTTACTTTCAAATATAATGATTCTGGTAACGGGTTTAATAAGATTAGCAAGGATATATTAATTATCAAGCTCAATATATACGCATTCGTCCCCAGAATTCTATAAAATAATGATAATACCATACTTCCAATCCAGCCATAAAAAAATACAACATAAACCTTTCTTAAAAAATACGTAAAACCATCTTTAAAATCTTGTAAATGTAATCTATTATAATTAATTACATTATATAGTAAATATAAATAGTTAGAGATAAGACTAGCAGAAAAAATCGCTATAATCATTCCTCCGATAAGTCCCAATACACCACGAAACAAAGTAAACACAATTAGAGATACAATCGTACTTAGAAGTATATACGCCATTCCAGAAAACACTATTAACCAATTACTCCTTAAGCTAGATATTGTTTTTTTCATTGTTTGTTTGTTAATTAGTAAAAAATCCTTCAATATATCCATTCTACATCATCTCCCTTACAATACTTGTTATATTAAATGCTAAACATCTATTTAGCACATCTTCTTTATAAATAAATAGTATCTCTATTTGTACATTCTCGCCTTTATACATATATTTATCTTCTATTAATTTTAATATGTCGATACTAAAACTCTCTATTTTTACATCTTTTATTATCTTTTTAGTTGGTATTTCTTTATATTCACCTAAATATCTTTCTAAAATCCTATCATCTTTTAAAATAGCATGAATATCTATATTCTTATTATTTAGATCTCTGTTTTTTATAATATCTGGCATTTTACTTGATTTATTGTTTGATATAAAATCAAATCGTATCAGTTCTTGAAATATCTTAAAATTCTTGAAATTGTTATACTTATAATATTCTGCTAGCACCTCATATAATTTAGTTCTACTGTTAGATACATGATGATGCTTTTTATCTACCCAGTATTTAGAAAAGTCTTCAAAGAAATCAAATGCATCTTCATAGTTGTTTTCTATCATATATTCTAAAGAATGCTTGAAATATCCCTCATTATAATACTTCTCTACTAAATCTTCTACTCTCTTTAGTTTAATTATATCACCGTATTTAATATATTTAGTTTCTAACACTTCATAAGGTGGAGTATTTAGATATTTAAACCCATATTTGTACCCTTCATCCCTTAGTTGAGAGCCCTTTAATAGCTTTAAAAATCCTAATTGTATTTTTTCAGGCCTTATTTCATACACATCATTAAATGATCTTTTAAATGAGCTATAGTCTTCATATGGAAGTCCTGCTATTAAATCTAAATGTTGATGTATGTTTTTATATGATCTAATCATTTTTGTTACTTCTTTTAGTTTTTCTATATCGGTTGTCCTTCCTATTGAATTTATCGTAAGCAGATTGGTAGACTGTACCCCTATTTCAAATTGAAAAAGTCCTTCCTTTGCATGAGATAAAAACTCTAACATCTCTTCATCTAATAAATGGGCTGTAACTTCAAAGTGGAAGTTTATTCCTTTTGGATTTCTTTTTATTATATGATTCATTATCTCCATAGAATATTGTTTGTTTGCATTAAATGTTCTATCCACAAATTTAACTTGTCTTACTCTACTATCGATTAAATTGTCTAACTCCATCTTTATCCTATCTAAAGAGAAGTACCTGACTCCTTTTATAGTAGAAGACAAACAAAATTTACAATTAAATGGACACCCCCTTGAACTTTCAAAGTATACTATTTTATTTTGAAATTCATCACTTGCATTCTCATAAGGAGTGGGTATCTTATCTAAATCTTGCAGTAAGGCCCTTGGTGGGTTTTTAATCACATCTCCATTTTTCGAGTAGATTAATCCCCTTATATCCTTAAACTCATATCTACCCTCTAGAAGTAACTCTGTAAACTCTTTAAATGTCTCTTCTCCTTCTCCATATATAATGAAATCTACATATGGATTTTCCTTCATGGTTTGTATCCCATCATAAGATACCTCTGGTCCGCCTAAGAGGATTTTGATATCTGGATTTACTATTTTTAAAGCTTCTGATATTTTAAGTATTTCCTTAACATTCCAAATATAAGTTGAAAACGCAATTATATCTGGATTTAATTCATAAAGCTCTGAAACTATAAAATCTATATTTTGATTTATAGTGTATTCTTTAATATCTACTTCTACTATATCTTTCACATATTCTTTCAAGTATCTAATAGATAGGGATGAATGAATAAACTTCGAATTTAGTGTGCTTAGTAAAATCTTCATTTGATTACCTCTCTTTATTCTAACTATCTTCATTATATCACTACTTATATCTCTTATACAGATAAAATCCTTAAAAGATAATAATAACTATTGAAATATTTAATTGATTACTATAATATATATTGTATAATGTGACAAGAAAGGAGAAATTACATGCAAGAATTCGACAAAATTTCCATACAAGAGATGTCTAAAGACGATTTGCTTTTAATAGTTAAGGCTTTAGAATATACAGGCAATCAAACTAAAATAGATGATTTTATAGATTTAAAAAACAGTATATTGGAAGAATTAAGTGTTTTAACTGAAGTCAATGAAAATGAATTTATTGATTACTTGAAAAAATAGACCCATATGGGTCTATTTTTTACATTCTCTCTGGAGCTTCCATTCCAAGTAAATCAAGCCCTGTTTTTATAACCGTTTTCGTTGCAAAGGACAGCATAAGCCTTGCCTTTTTAAGTTCTTCATCTTCTGTATTTATAGTTGAGCTATTGTAAAATTTATTAAATGCTTTAGCAATTTCTACTACATGTCTAGTGATAAAATACGGTTCGTATTTTTCCATTGAATCCACTATTATTCTAGGAAATTCATATAACAATCTAGTTATATTTATTTCTTCTTCAGTTTTTAACAGCGTATAATCTACTTCATCTTTTATATCGAAATCTCCCCTTTGAAGCAGAGAGTTTATTCTTGCATGGGTGTATTGTACATAAGGGCCTGTTTCACCTTCAAAACTAAGCGTCCTATCCCATGAAAATACATAGTCCTTTATTCTTTGATTAAATAATTCTTGGAAAATTACAGCACCTATCCCTACTTGTTTTGCAACTTCTTCTTTATTTTCTAAATTTGGATTTCTTTCTTCTATTATTTGTTTTGTATTATCTATCGCCTTATTTAATACATCTTCTAAAAATACTACTCTACCTTTTCTAGTAGATAATGTTCCATCTTCTAAACTTACCATTCCAAATGGTATATGAATGCAGTCTTTAGCCCATTCATGTCCCATTAATTCTATTACCTTCATCCATGCCTTAAAATGTAGATTTTGTTGAGATGCTACTACATATATATTTTTGTGGAAATCATATGTCTTCTTTCTATAGAATGCTGCTGCAATATCTCTAGTAGTATATAGTGTAGATCCGTCTTTTTTCATTATAAGGGCTGGTGGCATTTCATATTCTTCTAGATCTACTAAATATGCTCCTTGAGATTCTTTTAGTAGTTTTTTTTCTTTTAACTCTTCTATTATAGCAGGCATTTTATCTGAATAAAAAGATTCCCCTGCATATGAATCAAAGCGAATATTAAGCAAATCATATACCTTATTGAATTCATTTAAGGATATTTTTCTTATCCATTCCCAAAGTTCTATTGCTTCTTCATTTTTGTTTTCTAATTCCTTAAACCAATATCTCGCTTCATCTCTTAACTCTTCTTTTTCTTCAGCTTCTGCATTAAATCTAATATACAGTTTTAATAATTCATTTATTGGATCAGACTCTATAGTTGCTCTATCTCCCCATTTTTTATATGCAGAAATCAGCATTCCAAATTGAGTTCCATAATCCCCCAAATGATTTATAGCAGTAGTATTAAAGCCTAGAAATGAAAATATCTTATATAGAGAGTTTCCTATAACAGTAGTTCTAATATGTCCTATGTGAAAAGGCTTAGCTATATTAGGAGATGAAAATTCCACTATTACATTTTTACCCTCTCCCATTTTCGAGGAACCATAAAGTTCTCTTTTCTTCCTTATTTCCTCTAAAGTAACTTCTGCCAGTTTTTCTTTATTTACAAAGAAATTTACATATGCTCCTTTAGCTTCTATTTTCTCAAAATACTTATTTTCACCAAACTTTTGAACTAATTCTTCTGCTATTTTAGGTGGCGATTTCCTAAATATCTTTGCTAAGCTAAACACTGGAAATGCGAAGTCTCCCATATCATATGATGGGGGTACTTCTACTAATGCTCTTATTCCTTCTTCATCAAGTTCTTCTATATGCGCTTTAATTGTCTTTACAACTTGTTCTTTGAAATTTAACATTTTTTCCTCCTTTATATTGAGCGTTTATTTGATTTCAACCATAGTAACTCCATCTCCGCCTTCACTCATTCCACCTAATCTACTTTTCTTGACATATCTATGACCCTTTAAATAATCTTGTATACCCCTTCTTAAAACTCCAGTACCTTTACCATGTATAATGACTATCTCATTTAAGCCTGCTAAATATGCATCGTCCATATATTTATCTAATTCCATTATTGCCTCTTCCAAATTTCTTCCCCTAAGGTCTATGTCAGTTTTTATATCTTTTGATTTTGTTTTAATTATGTTTTTAGTTATGACACTTGCTTTTTCTTTTGCCTTTGAAGCAGTTCTTCTAAGAGCAGTTATGTTGGCGTTTATCTTCATTATTCCAACTTGGACCATTACATTCCCACTTTCATCAGGCCCTGATATTACTGTTCCAATTTGATTGAATGTAAGTACTTCTACAGTTTCTCCCACCTTTAAATTTTTAGGAGGTTTTTTTGATTTAACATTTAATACATCTTGTGAAATTTGACTTTCAGCTTCACTTAATTTATCTTTTAAAAGATCTTGAGCTTCTTGAATCTTCTTATTCTTATCTTTTTCTATTTCAGATGACATCTGTCTTAGTTCAGAAACTAAATTATCTGCATCCTCTTTTGCATTTTTAAATATATTTCTAGCATCTTCTTTAGCTTTTGAAATTATTTTATCTCGCATAGATTTTGTCTTTTCTTTTTCTTTTAAAAGTTCACTCCTAAGAATTTCTATTTCAACTCTATCTATTTCGGAATCCAATCTGTTTTTTTGTGCAATTACTCTATCTTGTTCCATAGCTTTAAGCACATCTTCAAATTCTATATTTTCTTTTGATACAAGTTTTCTTGCATCTTCAATTATATACTCTTGAAGTCCTAGTCTATTTGATATTTCGAATGCATTTGACTTTCCTGGTACACCAATCAATAATTTATAAGTAGGGCTTAATGTTTCAACATCAAATTCTACAGATCCATTTGTTACGCCATCTGTAGTCAATGCATATAGTTTTAATTGACTATAGTGTGTTGTTGCAATGGTCCTAGATTTTATATTTAACAGATGGTCTAATATCGACATCGCAAGTGCAGCACCTTCTGTAGGATCTGTTCCAGCACCTAATTCATCAAATAGGACTAAACTATTTTCTTCTACCTTTTCAAGTATATCTACGATATTTACCATATGAGATGAAAATGTAGATAAACTTTGCTCTATACTTTGCTCATCTCCTATATCTGCAAAGACTTGATTAAATACTGCAAGTTCCGAATTGAAATCCGCTGGAATGTGAATACCGGATTGTCCCATTAATGTAAGCAAGCCCACAGTCTTAAGTGTGACTGTCTTTCCACCAGTATTTGGTCCTGTAATTATAAGAGAATTGAATTTGCCACCAAGATACACATCAATTGGTACCACTTCCACTGCTTTAAGTAATGGATGTCTGCCCTTTTTTATGTTTATATAGCCTTTACTATTTAACTTTGGCTTGGTTGCTTTCATACTAAGAGCAAGTTTCCCTTTTGCAAATATGAAATCCAATTCTTGAAGTATATTTTGATTGTTCTTTATACCTTCCGCATCTTCCGCTACTAGTATAGATAGTTTGTCTAGTATTCTTTCTATCTCTTCTCTTTCTTTTAGTTCTAATTCCCTAAGCTCATTGTTTAATTCAACCACTACCATGGGTTCAATAAATACAGTGGCTCCACTAGAGCTCATATCATGAACTATACCAGGCATGCTTCCTCTATTTTCTTGTTTAACTGGCACTACATATCTTCCCTCTCTCATTGTAACAATACTATCTTGGAGATATTTTTTTTGAGTTTGAGAATTTATTATGCTATTTAACTTATCTTTTATAGAATCATTTTTACTAATCATTTTCCTTCTTATACTCCGGAGCTCTCCACTGGCATTATCTGATATTTCATTATCTGATATTATTGCATTATTTATTTCATCTTCTATATTTTTATTCATACTAAGGTCTTCTATCATCCTTTGAATTATAGGATATACAGTTTCTTCCTCATCCTTTACTTCCTTAAAGAACCGCTTTAATCCTCTTGATACCCTTAGCATATCAGATACCTTCAATAAGCCACCCGGACTAAGAGAACCCCCAAGTTCTGCTCTTTTAAGCTCAGGTAAAATATTATTTATTCCAAATAAGGGTGGATTTCCTTTTTTTAATATTATTGAATATGCCTCTTCTGTTTGGTTTTGAAGATGCTCAATTTCAATGATATCTGTTAATGGGGATATCTGATTTATTCTACTTCTACCAAGTTCAGATTCAGCTTTATCTGAAATCATTTGAATTATCTTATTATATTCTAATGCTTTTATAGTTTTTCCATTCATTTCATATCACCTCAATTACAGAATGCCTCTAAAGTAATGTCCGTTTGTTATATCGTGGTCTACTCTATATTCATTAATTATTTCTTTTGCTCTTTCAATATCTATATTGTTTTTAGCAAAATCATAAAAAATTTCTTGCATATATCTTATGTTTTCACTCTCAGTCGTAAAATCTAATCTCGCCATATTTATTCCACTTGAATATATGGAATCTAGATTATCTAATACCATTATTGGAACAGAATTATATATGGTAGAAAAAGAACCTTTCCTTTCCATCGGAAATTCAATATTCATTCTATCCTTTATTTTATATCCCTTTGCAAAATTACAGGATCTACATTCACTATCGTCTTTGCAATCTTTGACTACTGCCATTGGACAATGCCTTGTAGTCATTACTGGAACCCTTCCATAAACTATAGTTTCTACATCCACTATTGACTTTTCTTTTATATTTTTTATTTGTGCAAGTGTCAATTCAGGTGAAAGTGTTAAGCTATGTATACCACTTTTATTTAAATATTCTAGCGCATAACTATTAAATACATTAAGTCCTATATCACCATGAATATTTAAATCAAACCTATCTTGTATATACTTAAATGTTCCTAAGTTTGAAACACTTACTCCATTTAAATTCTTTTCCAATAGCTTGATATTTTTTGTTATTTTTTTAAAATCATTTTCATATAAAATCTTATCTGTATCTAAATATATTTCAACATTATGTTCTTTTAACCTTTTAACAGATTTCTCTATTCCCTCTTCAAAGTTTAAATAAACCCTATCCAATTTGTTTAAATCCAATTGTTGAAATTGTCCTATATTATTGACCTTAATACTTAGGTCCCTTTGACTAGTAGATTTAATTCGCTTGTATTTAAAAAATTTCTGTTTTTTATCATTGTAATAACTTTCATCTATAGTTTCTCTATTATTTGTATGTTTAACCAACTCATCTAATTTTTCAGTAGCATCTCTTCTTAACTTGTTAAGTACTGAAATTGGCAAAAAACTATTGTCATCTAAATTTATCTCTACCTTATTTAATTTATAGTTTGTATCCCCTAGTTTTGATATTTGTTCTATTACCTTTTCCTCAGTTAAACCTGATTTATTAGCCTGTTCTGTTTTTTTGCCTCCCATTACAGATACTTCATTGTCTTTATATTTAATTTTCAATTCAGGTAATTTACCTATAACTATATTTATTTCTGCATCCATTTTGTATCTAATACTTTCTTCTTGATAACTAGATTTGGCTCGTTCTAGTAGATCTATAGAAGATGTTTTATATACTAGGGTATCATTTAATATATATCCTGGTTTTTCAAAAGTTGCAATTTCTCCTTTTTTAGCTGATATAGGAGACCTCAAACCTTTTGTCTCTCCTCTAGAAAGTTTAAACTCTATTCCATCCCCTATACTTATATCCTTTTGAAGTTCAACATATACCTTGTATTTATCTGCTCTAAACACCTTCCCGATCAATATACCTCTATTGTCTGGTCTATCTACAGATACAAAGTCACTTCCAAAACTTCCAAGCATAGCTCCACTTGTAAATTCTCTATTGAATATCTGTGCTATATCTTCTTTATTTTTTGCATCTAAACTATTACTACCCTCATCCAAAGCACTTCGATAGTTTTTAACTATAGTTGCCACATATTCAGGCCTTTTCATTCTTCCCTCTATCTTTAAGGAAATTATTCCTGCATCTATTATTCTATCTACTTCGTCTATAGTATTTAAATCCCTTGTACTTAATATATGTTTTTTATCCCAATCATCTAATAGCTTACCATTCTTATCTACTAACCCAGATGGCATCCTACAAGGTTGGGCACATTTGCCTCTATTTCCACTTCTTCCTCCAATCATGCTACTCATTAGGCATTGCCCTGAATATGAAATACAAAGTGCACCATGAATAAATGCTTCTAATTCAATAGATGCATTGTCACTTATATATTTTATTTCATCTAATGGAGTTTCACGAGCGAGTACTACCCTAGAAAAATTCATATCTTGTAAAAATTGTGTGCCATATAAGTTGTTGATAGTCATTTGAGTACTTGCGTGTATTTCTAACTTAGGGAAAAACTCTTTAATCATATTTGCCAGTCCTATATCTTGTACTATTATTGCATCTACGTCGATTTCATAGAGGAATTTTATATAGTCTATAACTTCTTCCATTTCACCATTATCTATCAATATATTAGCTGTTACATAAACCTTGACTCCTCTTAAATGGGCATAATCAACAGCTTCTTTAAGCTCATCAAGTTCAAAATTCGATGCATATTGTCTAGCATTAAATAATTTACCACCTAAATATACTGCATTTGCTCCATTTTGTATTGCAGCATGAAGAGATTCCATATCACCTACTGGCGCTAGTAATTCTATATTTTTCACAATCTTTAAACTTCCTCCTTAGCGAAACTTTCTTTTTTACTGCTTAGCAATTTATTTGATTCAGTTAATTCCTTTTTTATTTCAATAAGTTCTATTTGATTTTCATATATCTTATCTTGTAATGATTTAATTATCTTTTGACTATCGATAAGCTCTTTTTCTTTTATCTCCAAAGCTTGTATATATTTCTTTATATCCTTATTTAATTTCTCACTATTCATCTTTGACTTTAATAATTCATCTTTATACTGTGTACAGCTAAACTCTAGTTGCTTTATTGTATCTTGTGATTTTTCCCAATTATATATTACATCTTCATATTTTTCTATAGGCTCCTTCGCTTCGCCTTCTAGTTCTTTTAATTGGTTTTCAGCAGATTTTAATTCATCAGCTATATTGAGTGCTGCAAGTATAGCTGCCATTGTTTGACTTAACCTGTCATTTTTATTTGTCAAGTTTTTGATTTTATAATCTACATATTCAGCTAAATCCTTAACATAAGATTCACTGTTTGACCCTACTACAGTAAAGTTACGACCATCAATTTGTACATTTGTCTTTTTCTTTTCTGCCACAGTTCTCACACTCCTTAAAGTATATTATTTCTCCTTTTTAAATAGCGTTTATTTAGAAAAAAGAGCAGAACTATCTACTCTTTTTATGACCTTAATTCTGCATTATATGTCCTTTTTAAATCTTCTACAATTGAATCTTGAATTTCATTTACTTCTTCATCTCTTAGAGTTCTATCTTTCGCCCTATAGATAATTGAATAAGCTACACTTTTCATATCGTCAGGTATTTGTTCTCCAGTATAAACATCAAACAATTCAATTTTCTCAATTAAACTCTTTGAATGTTTTCTCATAAGCTTTTCAATATCTCCTACTGAAATTTCTCTTTTCAATACAAATGCAAGATCCCTTGTCACTACTGGATATCTTGGTAGAGCTTTAAATTTTATATCTAAATTAGTATTTTGGATTATCTTTTCAAAATCCAATTGCGCTATATAAACCCTCTCTTTTATATCATAATTTTCAGCTACATCTATATGCACTTCACCAGCTAATCCAAGTTTTTCACCATTTAGCATGATTTTAGCGGTTCTTCCTGGGTGAAAAGTTTGAAGTTCTCTTTCTTTTACATACTCTATATTATTTATTCCAAGTCTGCTTAATGTCTTATCTATTACTTCCTTTAAAAAATAGAAATCTCTTTCTCCATATATACCAAATGATAGTATTTTCTTTTCCTCTGGAAGACTAGTAATAGGAAATTCTTTGGCTATAAATATATTTCCAATTTCATATAAATAACATTCCTTTATACCCCTACTGTAGTTTCTACTTAATAGGTCTAACATATTTGGAATAAGAGTCGTTCTCATAACACTGTAATCTTCACCTAGAGGATTAATAAGTTTTATATAATTTCTAAGCACATCATCTTCTTCTAAGCGTATTCGATCATATGACCTTGGACTTATAAATGAGTATGTCATTACCTCGTTTAAACCTAGTCCTTTTAATATAGCTTTAGCTTTATCTTCTATTTGTCTTTCATAAGGTTTTTCTCCCCTTGTAAGTACTCCTAAAAGTGGTTGGCTCTTTATATTGTGAAATCCATACAATCTACCAATCTCTTCAATTAAATCTATTTCTGTTTCTAAATCTAACCTAAAAGTAGGTATATTTGAATATATAAGTTCATCTTTGATTTCTGAATTAATTCCTAGATTGTTTAGATATTCTATCATTTCTTTCTTTGAAATATCTATACCAAGAATCTTATTTACTCGTTCTGGCCTTACTGTGACCCTGCTTTCTTCTTTTACATTTGGATATACATCTATATTGCCTTTAATTACTTCCCCTGCTCCAATTTCTTCTATAAGTTGACAAGCTCTGTTTACAGCTACTTCACTTAAATTAGGATCTATTCCTTTTTCAAATCTCGTGGAAGCTTCACTTCTAAGGTTGAATTTCTTTGAAGTAAGACGAATACTTTTATCATTAA
Source organism: uncultured Tissierellaceae bacterium (assembly GCA_964428475.1). Lineage (GTDB taxonomy): Bacteria > Bacillota > Clostridia > Tissierellales > Tissierellaceae > JARICQ01. The sequence continues at coordinate 19,220 of CAYRYO010000018.1, read as the reverse complement.
AATTTGCTCCCTCTAATAAGACATTCTTAGTATCTTTAGAGATTTCAGTATCAAATCCTCCCATTACTCCAGCAATCCCAATTGGATTTTTAGCATCTGCAATCACAAGATCGTTTATACTTAATTTTCTATCTACTTCATCTAAAGTTTTTATAATCTCATCATCTGTAGCTTGTCTAACTATTATTTTTCTTCCCTCTAATTTGTCTACATCAAATGCATGCAATGGTTCTCCATATTCAAGCATTACATAATTAGTTATATCTACCATATTGCTAATAGGCCTTATGCCAGCCTCCATAAGTCTATTTTGCATCCATAAAGGAGAAGGGCCTATGTTTACATTTTTTATTGTTCGTGCATAGTATCTGTTGCAATTAGGTGATTCGATTTCTATAGAATTTATATAATCACTTATATTATCTACTTCATTTTTTATTTTTATATCTGGTTCTTTTACTTTTAATTTAAATGTCGCTGCTGTTTCCCTAGCCATTCCTATTATGCTTAGACAATCTGGTCTATTGGGAGTTATTTCAAATTCTATTATATCGTCTTCTAGTTTCATAGCCTTTTTAATATCTTCACCTAATGTGTATTCTCCATTTAAAATATAAATTCCATCTCTCATTTCTTTTGGAATTACACTATCTGAGTATCCTAATTCTTTTAATGAACATAACATGCCGAAAGAATCTACTCCCCTAAATTCAGTCTTCTCTATGATGATATCTCCAGGAAGTTTGGATCCAACAACTGCCACAGGAATATAATCCCCCTTGGTTAAGTTTTTTGCTCCAGTGACTATATTAAGCATTTCTGTTCCTATATTAACCTTACAAATCACAAGTTTATCAGCATTTTCATGGTTTTCTATACTTTCTATTCGCCCAACTACTACATTTTGTATCTCGTCTTTTAATGATATTATGGACTCCACATGTGATCCAGACATAGTAATTTCATCTGCTAATGTCTTTGAGTCTTCCCTTATATCTACATAGTCTTTTAGCCATTTTATTGGTAATAACATTTTCCCACTCCTTTATTAGAATTGATTTAAAAATCTATTGTCATTTTCAAATAATAATCGTATATTATCAATTCCGTATTTCACCATTGTAATTCTATCTATTCCCATTCCAAATGCAAATCCACTATATTTTTCCGAATCAATTCCACAGTATTCAAGTACTTTTGGATGGACCATTCCACATCCTAAAAGTTCCATGCTCCACCCAGTTCCGTTACAAAGCGAACAACCTTTTCCTCTACAAGAAAGACAAGATACATCTACTTCCGCTGATGGTTCTGTAAATGGGAAATGATGTGGTCTATATCTAGTCTTCATATCGTTGCCAAATAGTTCTTTTATAAATATGTCTAGAGTATGTATTAAATTAGCCATATTTATATTTTCATCTACTACCAAGCCCTCAAGTTGATGAAACATAGGAGAATGAGTATCATCCACATCATCAAATCTAAAGGTTCTTCCAGCTGATACTATTCTAAGAGGTGCTCCTAGCTCTTTCATTGCCCGTATTTGCACTGGGGAAGTATGAGTTCTAAGTAATATATCATCTGTAATGTAAAAAGTATCCGATAAGTCTCTTGAAGGGTGATTTTCAGGTGAGTTTAAAGCATCAAAGTTGTTTTCAACAGTTTCAATCTCAGGCCCAACTACTACAGAAAACCCCATGCTTATAAATAAATCTTCCAATTCTTCAACAGTATATAAAAGTGGATGTCTATGTCCAAGTATTAGCTCGTTTTTTGAAATAGTTACATCTATTTCTTCTTTTGCCATCTTGATTTTCTTCATTTTTTGGTTTAATATGATTTTTGTAGAGTTTATATTGGATTCAAGACTATCCCTAATCTCATTTGCAACTTGCCCTATTACAGGCCGATCATTTGCGTCAAGTTTTCCCATATCTCTTAAAACAGATGTCAATTTACCCTTTTTCCCTAAAAACTCAACTCTTAACTTTTCTAATTCATCAAGAGCTTTAACATTTTCTATATCTTTTAAACCAGTACCCTTTATGCTATTTAACTTCTCTATCATTTTATCTTTCATAATACAACTCCTTCACCTTATATAAAACAAGTCTTTTTATACTTAAGATCAATATTTAAAATATTTACTCAATTATAGCACTTAGCTTTTTAAAACTCAAGAATTTAATTGTTTTGTGTCATTGCCTCATACATAATTATAGATGCTGCTACACCTGCGTTTAAAGATTCTGAATCCCCTAACATAGGTATCTTTATTAACTTATCTGATAAGTCATAGATTTCACTGCTGACTCCACTTGATTCATTTCCTATTACAACTACAGCATTTTTTTTAAAGTCAACTTTATCTATATCTACACTAGCTATCAAACTAGATGAATAAATATTTATTCCCTTAGATTTAAGTTTTTTGATTTCAAAAATTCCATTGTCTACAAAATAAAGTGGCACTCTAAAGATAGATCCCATAGTTGCTCTTGCTACCTTTGGATTATAAGGGTCTACGCACCCTTCGCTTATAATTATCCCATCTACATCAAATGCATCTGCTGTTCTGATTATAGTGCCCATATTCCCTGGATCTTGAACTCTATCTAAATATAATAAAATCTTAGTCTGATTTATATTTAAATCATCTATTTTATTTATTTCTATATTTACTACTGCAAGTATACCTTGAGGGCTTTCTGTATCTGAAATTTCTTTAAAAACATTCTCAGGGACATGAATTAAGTTTTTTATATTATCTATCTTAGAAAACATTTCTCTACCGTCACTATTTTTTAAAAGAGAGTCTGTATATACTATATTTCTGAATGGATACCCTTTGTCTATTATCTCTTCTATTATTTTAATTCCTTCAACAATAAATAATCCCTTATCTCTTCTTTCTTTCTTTCTATATAAAGATTTTATTTGCTTGATTAAAGGATTTTTGGTACTGTTAATTTGAATCATCGTATTTATCAGCTCTTTTTTCTATTTTATTTATATTTTTTGTACTACCTATTACAACTAATGTATCCTCTTTTTCTACTAAATCATCCGCACTAGGTGGAACTATTATATTTTTCCCTTTCTTGATTACCATTACATTTAAACCATATTTAGTAGATAATCTCAATTGGCTTAATGTTTTGTTTTCCCATTCTTCTAAAGCTGTAATTTCTAGTATTCCGTAGTCTGGAGATAGTTCTATAAAGTCTAATATATTAGTAGATACTAGATTGTGAGCCACTCTAACTCCCATATCTCTCTCAGGAAATACTATCTTATCTGCACCTATCTTGGATAATAGCTTGCCATGCAGTTCAGACTGTGCTTTTGTAACTACTTTTGGTACACCAATTTCTTTAGCTATCAGGGTCGCAAATATAGAAGCTTCTAAATTTGAACCTATAGAAACTATCGCCACATTAAAATTACTTAGTCCAAGTTCCTTCAGCACACTTTCATCCATTACATCAGCCTGCACAGCATGTGTTACTTCATCTGCTATTAACTGAACAGTTTCTTGAGATTTATCAATAGCCAAAACCTCATACCCCAATTTATATAGGGTTTTTGCTATTGACTGTCCAAATCTACCACAACCTATGACTACAAATGATTTCATTTTCAACATCCTCTCTAACCTACTATAATTGTACCTTCAGAATATCTATATTTACTTGATTTGTTTTTTTGTGCAAATGCAAATGCCATAGTCAGTGCACCTACTCTTCCTGCGTACATAGTAATTACGATTAAAAACTTTCCTATGGTCGAAAGTTGTGGTGTGATATTTCTAGATAGCCCTACTGTAGCAAATGCAGAAGTAGTTTCAAACAACAAGTCTAAAAATGCTGCTTCTTCTGTTATTGTTAAAATAGTAGCTACTATTATTATCCATGTAATCCCTACCGTTACAATTGCCAGTGATCTATTTATTATATCTTCACCTATTCTCCTTTTATATATAATGACATCCCTATCCCCTTTAATTACTGATATAGTAGTTAATATTAGCGTACCAAATGTAGTCGTCTTTATTCCACCTGCTGTTGATCCTGGCGAACCACCTATAAACATCAGTATAATAAATAAAAACACAGTAGTATCTCTAAGTCCACCAATATCAACTGAATTAAATCCAGCTGTTCTTGGAACTACAGATTGAAAAAAAGATGCTATAAGTTTATTGGAAATACTCATATTTCCTATTGTATCTGGATTATTGAATTCAGTAAACATAAATGCTATCATTCCAAATACAAGTAATATGCCTGTAATTGATAGTACGAATTTTGTATGTAGTTTAAGTCTCTTAAGCCCATTCATTTTAGATATATCTATGAAAACAGCAAATCCTAATCCTCCCAATATCACTAAAACTGAAATAACAACATTTACTCCTAAATCTCCTACAAATAGACTCATACTACTTCCAGTAATATCAAATCCAGCATTACAAAATGCAGATATAGAATGAAATATAGACTGCCATATTCCATTAGCCATTCCATACATTGGTATGAATTTAAAGGATAACAATATTGCTCCAATTCCTTCTATTGCAAATGTAGATAGGAGTACATATATAGTAAGTCTAACAAGTCCAGTCATCGATTGCTGATTTAATTGTTCTTTTATGATAAGTCTTTCCTTTAGTGTAATTCTTTTTCCAACTATTAAAGCTCCTGCCGTAGCCATAGTCATTACTCCTAGTCCACCTATTTGTATCAATACAAGAATTGTAGCTTGCCCAAACATGGACCAAAACTCTGCCGTATTAACTACTACAAGCCCTGTTACACAAACTGCAGATGCTGCAGTGAAAAGTGCATTTATAAACCCTATACTTTCACCACTATTAGTAGCTATAGGCAGATTTAATAGTATTGTACCTATAATTATTAAACCCCCAAATCCTAGAGCTAAGACTCTCGGAGGATTTAACTCAAACATTTTTACTTTTTTTACAATTGTACTCATATAACAATTCCTCCTTGATAGCTTTACTAAATTAGTATATCATAATATTAAATATGTAGAAACAATATAAAACAAAAAAAGCCCCAAACGGAACTTTTTTAGTTGTTTTTTGCAATTTCAACCAATTTAGAAAAACCTTCTGAATCATGAATTGCCATTTCTGAAAGCATTTTTCTATTTACTTCTATTTCAGCCTTTTTTAATCCATTTATAAATTTGCTATAGCTCATTCCATTTGTTCTTGCAGCAGCATTTATTCTAGTAATCCAAAGTTTTCTAAAATCTCTTTTTCTTGTTTTACGTCCTATATATGCGTAATTTAATGATTTCATAACTGCTTGATTAGCTGTTTTAAATAACTTTGATTTAGCTCCAAAATAGCCTTTGGCTTGTTTTAGTACCTTTTTATGTCTTTTTTTTGCATTTACTGCTCTTTTTACTCTTGCCATCTATAGTACCTCCTTTTATCTTATCTTGTATTATGGTATCATTGAATCTATTCTTCTTTGGTCACCTTTACTTACCAAACTAGATTTTCTTAAGTTTCTAACTCTTTTAGCAGATTTTTTTCCTGTTAAGTGACCTTTAAAAGCTTTAAATCTCTTAATCTTCCCACTACCAGTTCTTTTGAATCTTTTAGCTGATGCTCTATGAGTTTTCATTTTTCCCATTATGTTCCCTCCTCTTTATTCTGATTTAGGTCCTAAATACATTACCATGCTTCGACCTTCTAATTTAGGATGTTTTTCTATCATTCCTACTTCTTCAGTTAATTTGAAAAAATCTTTTAACACTTCCCTACCTATTTCTGTATGGCCCATTTCTCTACCCCTAAATCTAACTGATACTTTAACTTTATCCTCATCCTTTAAAAAGTCTATGGCTTTTCTAGCCTTTACATTTAAATCATGAGCTTCGATATTAGGTGTAAGCCTTATTTCTTTTACATTGATAGTCTTTTGCTTTTTCCTTGCTTCTTTTTCTTTTTTTGACAATTCATACTTATACTTTCCATAGTCCATTATCTTACAAACTGGTGGTTTGGCTTTTGGAGCTATTTTAACTAGATCCATCTTTTTTTCATCCGCTATCTCCATTGCCTCTTTGCAAGACACGATTCCCAACTGTCCTCCGTCAGCATCGATTAGTCGAATCTCCTTATCTCTGATTTCTTCATTGATTTGAAGTTCTTTAATAATTCAGCACCTCCTAATTAATTTTAAATATAAAAAAAGCGAGTATGGAATACCCGCTTATCGACAATTAAATATAGTCTTTCATTATTAGAAGACTAATTTTAAAATCTTACCCTATGAGCAACAGGCTATAAGGTGAGAAGCGGTAACTTCTACTTCATTTTAATATTTGCTTTACCTTAATCAGTATACATGAAAGCATAGTGTTTGTCAAACTTTTATTTTTCATTATTTATGCCAGTTTGTTTTATCTTTTTCTGTTAACTTTAAATTTAAATACATCTGGATCAAAATAGTCAAAGGAATAAAATATTGGGTTACCATCTTTGTCATAATGTATCTGATGCAAAAGTAAAAGGGGTATGTTTTTTGCAATTTTCTCTGGGAGAACATTATCATCAATGTATTCTCAAATGGAATCTGATCATCCATTTGTAAATTGTTTTTATTTATATATTCAATTATTTTAACTTTTGCTTTTTTACTTAAAGGTATCTTTTTTCTTTTATTTTCATTTTAATCTTCTTTCTTGACCTGATAACACGATTTTTCTAAAGTCTGACTGTAAATGGCATATCCAAGGGTTGCTAATAAAACTTAAGGATTATCTGGAGTGGTTAAATCTACATCCTGTCCACTTGTATAAAAATATCTTCCCACCATTGCTTTAATTTTATAGTAATTCATCTGCTTCTATAATTTGCTAAATGCATTTTCCAAATCTTCTATTATATCTTCTACATCTTCTAATCCCACCGATATTCTTATCATGCTTTCTGTAAGTCCAAAATCTTTCAATTTTTCTTTAGGATATCCTCTATGAGTTATCGCTGCAGGTAGTTCTATTAAAGTCTCACAATCACCTAAACTAACTCCTAATTGTGCCAATTCAACGCCTTCTACAAATCTTTTAGCATCTTGTAAATCTCCATCTATTTCAAAAGAGATCATAGCACCAAATCCTCTCATTTGTTCCTTAGCTATTTGATGACCTTTGAATCCTGGCAATCCGGGATACATAGTTTGCCTTACTTTGGGATGATTGTTTAAGAAATTAGCAACTTCGATTGCATTTTTTTCATGTTGCCTCATTCTTATGCTAAGTGTCTTTAATCCCCTTAATAATAGCCACCCATTAAATGGACTCATAACTCCTCCAAATTCGCACATATATTCAAATTTTAAACTATTTATATAGTCTACATCTTTAGCTATAGCAACTCCTCCAACTACATCCCCATGTCCAGATATATATTTTGTTGCACTATGAACCACTACATCTGCCCCAAGCTTCAATGGGTTTTGAAAATATGGAGTTGCAAATGTATTATCCACTACTACTTTAATGTTTTTTTGTTTTGCTATAGCTGCTACTCCTTTGATATCTATTAATGATAGATTTGGATTTGATGGGGTTTCAAAGTATATAACCTTAGTATTATCATCTATCACATTTTTCAAGCTATCTAAATCTGTTAAATCAGCTATCTTATAACCCACATTATATCTTGGTAAAAGCTCTGTAGCTACACTGTAGCTTGATCCATAAAGAGTCTTATGAATAATCATATTATCGCCAGGTTTTAAAAGTGAAAACATCACACTACTAATAGCCGCCATTCCAGACGCAAATGCAACTGATGCTTTCCCACCTTCTAATTCAGACATCCTGTTTTCAAACAATCTCAAAGTTGGATTATTGCCCCTAGTGTATACATAATCATCAGATTCAAAATTCATTACTTTATCTACATGGTCCATGTCGTTGAATACAAATGTAGAAGTTTGATATATTGGTGGATTTAACGCATTATTAGCATTGTTTCCATGAGCCCCTCCATGTATAGTTTTTGTATCAAACCTGTAATTTTTAGTCATTTTTTCCCTCCTTTTTTAATTTTTTAATATTTTCTTTATATGGTGAATTTATAATTCCCTTCTCTGTTATAATTCCCGTAATATTTTCATGTGGCGTAACATCAAATGCTGGGTTATATACGTCTATACCTACTGGAGCTACTCTGTGGCCATTTATATGCGTAAGTTCTTTTTCATCTCTCTCTTCTATCTCTATATCATGACCACTTTCCATTTCAAAATCAATAGTTGTTGTAGGAGCTACAATATAAAAGGGTACATTGTAAACTTTAGCTACTACAGATAACATAAAGGTCCCAATTTTATTTGCAGCATCACCATTATTGGCAATTCTATCTGCACCTACTAATATAACATCTACTTTTCCATCTCTTATTAGAGTTGCTGCTACACTATCTGCTATCAGTTTAGAAGGTATTCCTTCTTGAACTAGTTCCCATGCAGTTAGTTTCCCTCCTTGTAATCTTGGTCTAGTCTCATCTGCATATACAAATATATCCTTTCCCGTATTATGCGCTTCCCTTATTACTCCTAAAGCAGTTCCATATTCTACAGTTGCAAGAGCACCGGTATTGCAATGCGTTAGTATATTTGCCCCTTTTTTTACTATTTCATTTCCGTTCTTAGCCATTGTCTTATTTGTATATATATCTTCTTGATATATATTATCTGCTTCTTTGAGAATCTTGTCGTATATTTCAGTGGTTTGCAAATCCGCATTGTCATTTATAACTTTCCTCATCCTCTTAATTGCCCACATAAGGTTTACAGCAGTAGGTCGCGATATATTTAAAACATCTAAAGCTTCACTCATACTTTCTAAAAATAATGTTTTTTCTTTATTCATAAATTCATTTGCAGCTAATACTACTCCATACGCTGCTGTTGCTCCTATCGCTGGTGCACCCCTTACTACCATGTCATTTATTGCAAAGTCAACATCCCTATAATCTTTACATTTGAAAAATGTAGTCTCTTTGGGCAGCACCCTCTGATCAATTAAATATAGGATATTATCTTTAAATTCGATAGTTTTAATATTCTTCATTTTATCTCCTCCATGATTTCCACAATAAATCTTTTAAATTTTTCAGATGATTTTGCTCCAATATCTATAACTTCTTCTAACGTAATAGGTTGATCTAGAACTCCAGCTGCCATATTGGAAATAAGCGATAATGCTAAAACCCTCATTCCAGTATGCGCTGCTGTGATTACTTCAGTAACTGTTGACATTCCTACTGCATCAGCTCCAAACCCCCTATAAACTTTTATCTCACTAGGTGTTTCAAACTGAGGCCCCTGAGTATATATATATACTCCCTCTTTTACATCTAAATTTAGTCTCTTGCCAACTCTTTTGGCCATGTCTCTAAGTTCCTTTGTATAAACATTTGATAAATCAACAAACCTCGGTCCAAATTCGTCTATATTTGGTCCCCTTAAAGGACTTGACCCATTTAACATTAGGTGATCTTTAATTATCATAATATCTCCTGGTTGATATTCTTCATTGATTCCACCTGCTGCATTTGTGAGTATTACAGTTTTAACTCCTAGCATATTAAATACTCTTATTGGTATAACTAGTTCATCGAAATTGTATCCTTCATAATAGTGAAACCTTCCTGACATACATACCACTCTTTTCCCATTTAAAGTTCCTATTATGAGCTTCCCTGCATGATTTTCTACTGTAGATACTAAGAAATTGGGTATATCTTTATAATCTATAATTATTTTATCTTCTATGGTATCTGCTAAAGATCCCAATGCAGATCCTAATATCAGGGCTATATCTACATTTTCATCTATTTTTCCCTTAATATAATCTGCACTTTTCTTAAAATAATCATAAGTATATTTTTGTTCCATTTAATTCACCTCCGAATTTCTAGTTTTTACTTTCCTAATCTTTGTCTTTCTTAACTTGTCCATAACTTTTAAACTTTTCAAGCATTCCTATCATTTCATCCTGTGAAAGAATTACTGGTTCACCTATACATTTAGTTCTGTAATAAAGCTCTGAGCAATATTCTATTTCCTCTGTTATATTAAATGCATTTGCTAGATCTTTAGCACCCGCTAATAATCCATGATTCGCTAAGAGTACTGCATTTCTATCTCTCATAGCTTCAAATGCATTGTCAGCCAATTCCTTGCTACCATATGTTGCATACTTGGCGCATCTAACATTAACTCCAGCTAAAGCTATCATATAATGCACTGGTGGCAATTCCCAGTTTAAACAAGCAATAGTAGTTGCATACATAGTATGCGTGTGAATAATTGCATCTATATCTTGTCTATTCTTGTAAAATATTCTATGCATATCATATTCACTAGAAGGTTCTTTTTCACCTTCAAGCTTATTTCCTTCTAGGTCTAGTACTACTACATCCTGTGGCTGAATTTGAAAGTAATCTATCCCTGAAGGACTGATTGCCATTAAACCCTCTTTTCTATTGAATATACTTAAATTTCCTCCAGTTCCCTTGGTAAGACTAGATTCTATAAGTTTCCTACCATATTCAACTATTTCTTTTCTTTCCTTTTCCAATAACACAATAAGCACCACCTATTTTATTTTTTGCTTGTCTGACATCTGACATCTTCTTTTAAGATTACCATCTACTTAACTTTCTGTCAATAATAGCTTGTTTGATTATTCATAAAATACCAACAACTCATTTTTAGGCTTATACTGCCCACCTGAAAATGAGTTGTTGGTATTTTACTTAGCTAATTCATATAATGCTTTTGCATAAATCTTAGTTAATTTCATTAAATGCTCTATTGATATATACTCGTCTTTTTGATGAGCTACATCTTTTTGTCCAGGAAACATTGGCCCAAAAGCTACTGCATTTTCCATAGCTCTTGCGTAAGTTCCACCACCTATAGTGATAGGTTGACTATCATTATCTCCGGTTTCTTCCTTATATACCTTCATAAGACTCTTTACCAAAAAATTATCCTTTGAGACATACAATGGTTTCATTTCATCTTCGCCCTCTATTAACTCTATACTAGTGTCTTCTAAGTTTCTTCTTATTCCATCATATACTTTTTCACCACTGCTATCTATTGGATATCTAATGTTGATTGTCAAAGTTATTTTATCATTTTGTAATTCAACCATACCTGGATTAAAATTGAGCTTCCCAGATTCACCATCTTCAAATCCACATCCTATATTCTCTCCATTATAAGCAAATCCAATTCTATTATTGTAAACCTGTATAAATTCGGAAATATCACACTGTCCCTCCATCACATATCCTAAAAAGTCCATTAAGTATGATATTGCATTTTCTCCCTTTTCAGGAGTACTACCATGTGCTGATACCCCTTTGACTATTGCTTTGATACTATCTTTATCTTCTTTTAAAGCAATTGGATAATCATTTTTAAGTTTATATTCCCCATATTTAACCATAAAGCTTCCCTTGTCCTCTATCTTTAAGATTGCGTATGCACTATCCGGAACCATATTAGGAGCATTTCCTCCCTTTAATTCTATTATTTCAATTCCATCACATTTAGAATCTTTCAATTGCTTAACTAAATCAAATACAATTATTCCTTTTTCTCCATATATTACTGGAAAATCTGCATCTGGTGTAAATGCCATTGTTGGTGGATTTTCCTTTTCAAAATAATGTTTTATTCCTCCCCAGCCCGTCTCCTCATTCGTACCAAATATTATTCTTATCTTTCTAGTTAAATCTACACCAGACTCCTTTAAAGCCTTCATAGCATACATAGCTGCTATTGCTGGTCCTTTATCATCTATTGTACCGCGTCCAAATATCTTTCCATCATGTATCTCTGCAGAAAATGGTGGATATGTCCACCCACTACCTTCTGGTACTACATCTACATGAGCTAATATACCCACAACTTCATCTCCATCACCTATTTCAGCATGACCCGCATAATTATCTATATTTTTTGTGTTAAATCCTAGTTTTTCCCCTAAATTCAAAGCACATTCTAATGCTCGAAATGGTCCCTCTCCAAATGGCATATCTTCTTGTTCTGCTTGTTCCACACTTTTGATTCTTATTATTTCCTGTACAGATTTTATAATATCATCTTCGTACCCTTCTATCAATTCAATAAATTTCATAAAACATTCCCCTTTCTTTTTAATTTTATTATACATCATAAAGTATTTTTTACAAATTTATCTTTTTTTATATTAATTCCCATAAATGGTTACACTAAGCATACAAAAAGATATGAGGTGGGATAATTTGAAAAAGAAAAAGATAATATTTGTATTTTTAGCTTTAGGCTTAATTGCATCTTTCTTGTTGATATGGGATGTGTTTTATCCAAGTGCAGAATTCTCAAGTTTTAAGCTGATTGATAAACTTGCAGTATGGGTAGTTACAACTATAGTGTTATTGCTATATCTCAATGCTAGAGCAAAACCTCAACTAGTTCCTTCTGTTATGACAATGGAAAAGAATACAAAGGAAGAAAGAAATAAATCTGATATATCCTTTAAAGACGTAGCCGGATTAGATGAAATAAAAGAAGAATTACATGAGACAATAGATTTCATAAAGGATTCTTTAAAGTATAAAAAGATGGGTGCTAAGATACCAAAAGGAGTACTGTTCTATGGCCCTCCAGGAACTGGCAAAACCCTTCTAGCTAAAGCTGTTGCTGGAGAAACAAATTCGACATTTTTATATGCTTCTGGTTCCGAATTCGTAGAGAAATATGTAGGAGTTGGAGCAAAAAGAGTAAGGACTCTGTTTGAGAAAGCAAAAAAAGAAGGCCCAAGCATCATATTTATAGATGAATTAGATGCAATTGGCACTAAGAGAAACACAGATTCCAATAATGAAAAAGATCAAACATTAAATCAATTGTTAGTAGAGATGGATGGATTTAATACTGAGGAAACAGTTATAGTAATAGGAGCTACCAATAGAATGGATTTGTTAGATGAAGCACTTCTTAGACCAGGAAGATTTGATAGACATATTTTTGTAGGAAATCCAAATGTCAATGCAAGAGAAAAAATTCTACAAGTTCATACAAAAAATAAGCCTATTGATAAAACAATCGATATCAAATCCATTGCAAAAAAAACAATGGGATTATCTGGAGCAGAGCTTGCTAACATTGCCAATGAAGCAGCTATTATTGCTGTGAGAAATAATTTGACTACCATTTCCCATAAGGAATTTGATGCTGCCATTGAAAGAGTCTTGGCAGGACTTGAAATTAAGAATCCATCTGTATTGGATAAAGAAAAAGAAATAGTAGCTTTTCACGAGGCAGGTCACGCTTTGGTATGTAAACTACTAGATGTAGATGTAGTACAAAAAATATCAATAGTTCCACGAGGGAAAGCATTAGGCTATGTACTTAAGTTCCCTGAAGAAGAAAGATATTTATTTAGTAAAACCCAACTCCTCAATAAAATCAAAGGGTTACTGGCAGGTAGGGCAGCAGAAGAATTGGTTTTTGAAGAAATAACTACTGGGGCCAAGGATGATCTAAATAAAGCAACTAATATTGCCAGAGAAATTGTATGTTCCTATGGAATGAGTACTCTAGGAACAATGGCTTTAGACGAAAATTATATGAGATACAACTCAGATATAATACGTCTAGAAATAAAAAAAATAACAGATGAAACTTATGTGGAAGCCTTTAAAATCATAGAAAACAACAAAGATATCCTCAATAGTATCGCAAAGCTACTTCTGAAAAATGAAACTATAAACAGTGAAGAGTTAAACAAAATATTTGAATCCTATGCTCCGCCAATACCATCTATTCAAAGCACTTAAAAAGCTAGGTTTCTTATATAAGAAACCTAGCTTTTATATACTCTTTACTTTTTATTTTTTATCTCTTCTATAATCTGTTCTATAAACTCATCAACTTTAACTTGCCCTTTATCGCCTTCATCTATTTTTCTAACTGATAAAAGCTTACCTTCTACTTCTTTTTCTCCCACTATTAGCATATAAGGGATTCTCATCATTCTAGCTCCCCTTATCTTGTATCCAATTTTTTCTGCTCTAGCATCTACATTTACCCTGATGCCCTTTTCTTCCATCTCTTTCTTTAATTCATAAGCATAGTCATTAAACTTATCGGATATTGGAAGTATAGTAGCTTGAACTGGTGCTAACCATACAGGAAATTTACCTGCATAATGTTCAATTAATATTCCCATAAATCTTTCCATACTGCCATAGATAGTTCTATGAATCATTACTGGCCTTTTCTTTGCATTGTCTTTGTCTATATAAGACATATCAAATTTCTCTGGCATTTGGAAGTCAAGTTGAATAGTTCCACATTGCCAAGTCCTTCCGATTGCATCTTCTAACTGGAAGTCTATTTTAGGACCATAAAAAGCCCCATCGCCTTCGTTTAATATATAGTCTATGCCTTTTTCTTCTAAAGCCTCTATAAGTCCATTAGTAGCAACTTCCCATTGTTCTTCACTACCCATAGAATTTTCTGGACGAGTAGATAATTCTATATGATATTTAAACCCAAATACATTGTAAATATGGTCTGCAAGCTCTATTGTTTTAATTAACTCTTCTTTAACTTGAGAAGGAAGCATAAATAAATGTGCATCATCTTGAGTAAATGACCTTACCCTCATAAGTCCATGAAGCGCTCCTGAAAGTTCATGTCTATGAACAAGTCCTAGTTCTCCCCATCTAAGTGGCAAATCCCTGTAGCTATACATTTTAGATTTATATACAAGTATAGAGCCAGGACAATTCATAGGCTTTATAGCATAGTCACCCTCATCTATATTAGTAAAATACATATTTTCCTTGTAGTGATCCCAGTGACCTGATTGATGCCATAGGGATTCATTTAATATAAGTGGTGTTTTAATTTCTCCATATCCTCTTTTAGCATGTTCTTCTCTCCAAAAGTCTTCTAGCAGATTTCTAATTATCATCCCATTAGGATGGAAAAATGGAAATCCTGGTCCCTCCTCTTGCATACTAAATAATTCTAGTTCTTTTCCAAGCTTTCTATGATCTCTCTTTTTAGCTTCTTCTAGTCTGTGAAGATATTCTTCTAATTGTTTTTTCTTTTCATAAGTTGTTCCATATATTCTCTGAAGCATTTTATTCTTTTCGTCGCCTCTCCAATAAGCTCCTGCTATACTTAAAAGTTTAATAGCCTTTACCTTTTTAGTATCATACAAATGAGGTCCTCTACATAAATCTGTAAATTCTCCTAATTTATAGAATGAAATAATCTCTCCAGATGGAAGATTCTCTATTAAATCAACTTTATATACTTCATCCTTCTCTTTGAAATATTCTAATGCTTCGTCTCTATCCATTTCAAATCTTTCTAACACATGGGCTTCTTTTGCTATCTTTGCCATTTCTTTTTCAATTTTTTCTAAATCCTCTGGCGTAAATCTATGTTCAGTATCAAAGTCATAGTAGAAGCCACTATCTATTGCGGGACCTATTGCAAACTTAACACCAGGAAAAAGATTCTGAACCGCAAGTGCCATTATATGAGCAGATGTATGCCAAAATATCTCTTTTCCTTCCTTGTCTTCAAATTTTACTACTTTAAAAGTAGAATCTTCTTTTACTTTTTCCTGCATTCCTCTGATTTCTCCGTTAACTACTGCCCCCATAGCCACTCTAGCTAAACCCTCAGATATGTCACTAGTTATATCATATACAGTCGCATTTTTATCGTGTTCTCTTATCGAACCGTCTGGTAATGTTATCTTTATCTTTTCCACCGCTTCTCCTCCTATATGTTTATCTTTTAAGTTTCTTGATTATATCTTCAATAGAAAAACTATCCTGATCTCCAGTTTTCATATTCTTTAATTGGTAAACTTCTTCATTTACTTCTTCTTCCCCTACCACTATTACATATGGTATGTTTAGTTTGTCTGCATAGTTGAATTTCTTTCCTATCTTCCCCGAATCTAAATATACTGATGCATATATATCATTATTTCTAAGTTCATTTACTATCTTCACACCCTCGTGTTCAAATCCCTTCATAGGAATAACTAATACATCTGTTATCGAGGTCTTTTTTATTTCAATTATCTTTGACTCCATGAGTTGATAGAAAAGTCTTGTTAAGCCTATAGATATCCCTACTCCTGGAAGCTTTTGCTTTGTATAGTAAGTCGCCAGATCGTCATATCTTCCTCCAGAACAAACCGAACCAATAGACTCATAATCATCTAAAAACGTCTCATATACAGTTCCTGTATAATAATCTAAACCTCTAGCAATAGTTAAATCTACTTTGTAATTATCTTCTGAAACTCCAAACAATCCTATATATTCAACTACTGTAGAAAGTTCCTCTAAGCCTTCTTTAAATAAATCATTATCTATATTTAAATCCTTTAGCTCCTTAATTATCTGATGATTTGATCCCTTTATCTCTATAAATTTTTTTATATTATCTATTGTTTCACTATCCAATTCTAAACCTTCAAGTTCCCCTTCTACTCCATCAATACCTATTTTATCTAGTTTATCTACAGCCCTAAGTACAAGTGTAGAATCCTCTATATTTAAACTATCAAAAAAGCCTCTTAAAATCTTTCTATTATTTATCTTTATAGTAAAACTATCAAATCCTAAATCTTTAAATGTAGAGTATATGATACTAGGTATTTCTGCATCATTTTTTATATCTAAAGAATTGTTTCCTATGATATCTATATCACATTGATAGAACTCTCTAAATCTACCTTTTTGATTTCTTTCGCCTCTATATACTTTTCCTATATGATATCTTCTAAATGGAAAATTAAGATCTGAATAATGCTGTGCAACATATCTAGCTAAGGGCACAGTAAGGTCAAATCTAAGCGACATATCCGTGCTTCCCTTTTCAAATCTATATATTTGCTTTTCTGTCTCCCCGCCACCTTTGGCAAGCAACACCTCTGATTTCTCTATTACGGGAGTATCTATAGGAAGAAATCCGAATTTCTCATAATTTGCTCTTATGGTATCTAGCATTTCATTAAATAATATTTGTTCTTCTGGAATTAATTCCATAAATCCAGGTAAAATCGATGGTTTAACTATATCTTTACTCATATTCTACCTCCAATGTTTGTTTTATATAATAATATCAGATTTACGTCTTAATTCCAATAGAAAAGAAGTTGATTTAATCAACTTCTTTTCTATTTATTAATTTAGACTTAGATTTTTCTTCACATATACTACAACCATCACAAATTTTTATTTTATCTTTAAATATTTTAGATATTAAATCCATTACTTCTTCATCTACTTTACCATGAACTATAAGTTTTAAAGGCGATAAAACTATCAGTGAACTAACTAGTAAATCAGATTTACTTATTCCTTCTGTGAGTAATTGCCTTTCTATATACTCAGGGCTTACTTCTTCAAATCGCATATTATCTTCATCTAATAAAATATACTCTTCTTCTTTAAAGACTAGATTTACAAGATCAGCCTTCGGCTCTTGTATATCCATAAAATATTGTAACATAGATATAAATTCTTCATATTCTCTTTCTATTTCAAAATTCGATATTGCCTTTTCTATAGATATATCAATTATATATAAAAACCTATTCATTCTAAAATTCACATACCCATCTATTATAATTGAATTATTCTCCATTATATAATCTATTATTTCTTCTAGTATCCTGTTTTTTTCAAATGAAAAATAATTCTCGTTTAATAATATATAATGAGTTTCTTCTATTATTTCTTGTCTTTCATTTGATAGATAATCCTTGCATATTTTATTTGCTCTTTCAATTATTATTTTTTTAATATATATTTTCATTATGATGTCACTTACCAACTTTCCTAATTGAGAATATAGAGAGACATCATAAAATGATTTTTTACGCCCTGGGAAAAATAAAAATTCAAATCTATTTTCATAATTTTTTTCTTCAATATTCAGCTTGCTATTTATGAAATATCTGTCAAGAATATCTCTTACATCTTCTTTCCCAGCATCTCCCGCAATTTTTATTGCTTCCATTATCTCACTTCCTTCTACTTTTAGTATGTTCTTGTGAAAAAGACATATACTATATAAAGACTTACACTAATGGCAATTTAGAGTAATTATAGTTCCCATATCTACAATCTTTTCTTTTGACAAAAAATTTAAATTTATATTATTTTTTTTAATAAATTCAAACATTTTGTCTCTGTCTGGATGATTTATTAGGCTGCCTGAAAAAATTACTTCTTTATTGCAAAGATTACCATTAGTTCCTCCTATAAAGCCATAGTCTTCACCCTTAAGTTCTATGTTCCCTGATTTTATCAATAGAAGCTCAAATCCTAAATCGTTTAATTTATTGTACATAGGATAATCTGAAGTAATAGCAGTGTTTTCTCCTATAATTGCCAAAGAACATTTGGAATATCCTTGTTTTACATTTATAAACTTTATATTTTGTTTTTGTAGATAATGCTTTATAATTGAGTCAGTATATCTAAAGTTATGAATAGCTACATTTCCTAACCTTCCTACATTGTATGCAATATCATCTGGATATTTACTTTTTAATACTTTTTCTCCCTTAATTAAATTAATATTAAATCCACTTAATACCTTTTTATAATAATCAAATACATTTGGAGCAATCACTAAAGTGTCGTGATTTACTGGATGAATCACTATATCTGGATGATATGAAATACTTTCATCTACATCTTCACATTTTATTGTTTTAATAATATGTAAACCTAGTTTATTTAAATTAATTTCAATTTCTTTGCTTATTCTAGCATCTACTATAGCTATATTTGCTGGTTTTAACGGAATAAAAGAATTCATATGTACCTCCTTGTTTTAAATCATATATAAAAGACTCTAGAATAATATTATTCTAGAGTCTTTTAATGGAGGCGGCACCCAGATTTGAACTGGGGGTAAAGGCTTTGCAGGCCTCTGCCTTACCACTTGGCTATGCCGCCATATTAAGTTTGGAGCGGAAGACGAGATTCGAACTCGCGACCCCCGCCTTGGCAAGGCGATGCTCTACCACTGAGCTACTCCCGCAATAATTATACTTAATGGTGCCTAGAGCCGGAATCGAACCAGCGACACGTAGATTTTCAGTCTACTGCTCTACCGACT
>CAYRYO010000017.1:0-33663 GCA_964428475.1 uncultured Tissierellaceae bacterium | reverse complement strand
GGTTTTGTAATTATTAAAACATCTCCTACTTTAGCATTGCTATTTGTGAGTATTTTATCTGGATGAACAAATCCTGCTACAGATAGTCCGTATTTTGGCTCTTCATCTTCTACTGTATGTCCTCCAACTATTACTGCTCCTGCTTCTTTTACTTTATCATATCCACCCTTTAATATTTCAGTGAGTACATCTGGGCTAAGACAATTTGGAAAGCAAACTATGTTCATAGCAAGCTTTGGCTCCCCTCCCATAGCATATACATCAGATAAGGAATTTGTAGCTGCTATTTGTCCAAAAGTAAATGGATCATCAACAACTGGTGTGAAAAAATCTAATGTTTGAATCATGGCTAAATTGTCATCTATCTTATAAACTGCAGCATCATCAGAGGTTTCAAGTCCTACTAATAATCTTTCATCACTCATCTTTGGTAGTTGACGCAAAACCTGCGCCAATATATCGGGTCCGATTTTACCCGCTCAACCTGAAGTTTTACTTAGTTCTGTTAATCTTTTTTCCAATATCTTCTTCCTCCTATCTAACTACTATTAATTCCTTTATTGCTTGGAATTTCTTGTCTCCAATTCCCGATACTTGCATTATGTCTTCAATTTTTTGAAATTTAAAATCTTGTCTATAGCTGATTATCTTTTCTGCTGTAACATCGCCAATTCCAGGCAAAGAAGTTAGTAACTCCTTGCTACAGTTGTTGATATCTATCTTAGCATCAGTATTGTTGTCTGATGATCCACTAATAGACTCTATTGTTTTTATTTCTTCTAATTCTTCGCCTATTTTTGGTATATATATTTTTTCTTCATCTTGTACTTTCTTTGATAAGTTTATTCTATCAATATCTGCTTCTTTTTTCAATCCTCCAGAAAGTTCCACTGCATCATTTATTCTATCACCACTTCTTAGTTCTAACAATCCTGGATTGTAAACTTGTCCACTTATATGAACCATTATAACTTTATCTTCTTCTAATTGTTTTATATCCTCTGTAAATTCCACATCTTGCGAATCAATACTTCCACTTGCAATTTCTAATGTAGGTGCATCCTTGATTGCACTTATTTTGTCTTGTAGTATAAGTTTATACCCAAATATTGATATAACTATAAAAACAATTACTAGTATAACTATTTGCTCTCTTTTTGTAAAGGAATACATAAAATACCTCCTAATTATTTACTATTTTACATATAATTCTACACTAATTTAGTTTTATCCTTCTTTTTTATAAATTTCTCTTAAATAATTTGTATTTTTTTGATATAATCAATTTATCTATAATTATTTATAACATGTTAAGGATGGTGAAGTCTTTGAAAAAAATAATATTTTCATTATTTATAGTTACAATATTTCTTAGTACATATTCATTTTCTTTTGCCGAGGATTTGGAATTATTTGGTGAGGGAGCTGTTTTAATAGATTATGATAGTCTAGATATTTTATATGGGAAAGATCCTCATAAGCAATTTTTTCCTGCTAGTACTACTAAAATAATGACTGGTATACTTGCTATTGAAAATGGAAATTTAGATGATGTGATTACCATCCAACAAGAAGTAGTCGATTTAACTAATGGTAGTCATATTGCACTTGAACCAGGTGAAAAACTTACACTCACGCAACTTCTCGATGCATTATTAATTGAATCTGCTAATGATTCAGCAATTGCTATAGCAAAGTATGTATCTGGAAATGTAGATTCATTTGTAAAACTTATGAATGAAAAAGCTCTTTCCCTAGGAGCTGTTAACACGCATTTTAATAATCCTAGTGGCTTACCCGATGAAGAGCATTTAACTACCGCTTATGATTTAGCCATAATTGCAAAATACGCAATGGATAACGAGATTTTTAGGGATATAGTTAAAAATCATCGAGCAACTATCCCTGTAACAAATAAAAAAACTGAAGAGAGATATCTAAATTCTTCTAATAGAATGCTTTATTCAAATGAAAAACTTTTAATTAACGGAGAATATGTTCCTACTAGATATGAAGGAGTAAATGGAGTAAAATCTGGATATACTAATGCAGCTCAATACTGCCTTGTTACTTCATTTGAAAATGATCAACAAAAGTTAATTGCTGTATCACTTAAAGCTGATAGAAATAATATATATGCTGATACTCATAAATTATTAAATTATGGCTTGGAAAACTTCAAAAAAATCAGAATTGGATTTTCAGGTAAATTTGTAGATAATTTTGATATAAAAGATGGCGTAATGCCTTTGATTCCTGGTATAATTAAATCTGATTCTTTCTATACTTTAAATATTGATGATAAAGATAAAATAAAAGAAAATATAGTTTTAAAGGAAGACTTGAGAGCCCCTATAGCAAGAGATGAAGTTATCGGTAGGGTAGAGTATCTTTTGGACGGTAAAACCCTCGCAGAGTCGGATATAATATCCGCTATGGACATAATGGCTGTAAAGCAACCATCCGTCTTGAGCAAGATATTGAGTAAATGGTATTGGTTCTTAATTATAGGGGTGATTACTTTTAGATCTTTTGTATTATACAATAAAAAAAAGAGAAGAAAAAAAAGGCGAATCCAAACCCTATATAAATCTTAATAAAGAAATCCTAGGCAAATTTTACTTGGCCTAGGATTTCTTTATTATTTTATTGCTACTGCTTCAATTTCTATATTAGCATCCTTTGGAAGTCTTGCAACTTCTACTAGAGCTCTTGCAGGCTTATGATCTCCAAAAAACTCTGCATATGCTGTGTTGATTGCAGAAAAGTCCTTCATATCTTTTACATATAGATTAACTTTAACAATATCTTCTTTTGTAGCTCCACCTGCCGCTAAAACTGCTTGGATGTTTTTAAGACACAACCCAGTTTCTTTTTCTATATTTCCCGTAGACAATTCTCCATTAGATGGGTCTATTGGCAATTGACCGGATACAAAGATTATTTCTCCGCAGCTTGCTTTTACTCCTTGAGAATATGGGCCTACAGCGCCTGGTGCTTCTTTTGTAGCTAAAAATTCCTTTTTCATAGTAGCCTCCTATTTTATATTTATTTCTTCTCCATCTGACCAAAGTCTTTCCAGATCGTAGAATTCCCTTTGTTCCTTATGGAATACATGAACTATAATATCATTAAAGTCTAATAATATCCATCTTCCACTTTTGTGCCCTTCTTTTAAAAATTCTATATTTTCTTCCTTTAATACCTTTTCTTCCACTGCATCAGCTATTGCCATTACTTGATTGGATGAATTTCCACTTACTATTACAAAGTAATCTGCAATTGAAGTTAATTTATCTATTTTTAAAACTTTTGTATCTATTCCATTTTTATCTTCACATGCATCAACTATTAAAGATAGTTTTCTTTCTATATCCAAGTTATCATCTCCTTATATGAAAATTAATTTATTTCTTGCCACTATAGTCTCTGGTTGTATCAATTGTCTCTTTTCTATTAAAAACATAATTGTTTTATCAAATGCCATAAACATACTTTTATCTATATCGCTAAATGCCATCTCTCTTATATCTTCTACTCCATCAAAACTTCTTCCAGGTTCTATATAATCTGCCATGTATATTACCTTTTCAAGAATATTCATATCCTTTTTCCCTGTAGTATGATATCTTATTGCATTTAAAACTTCAATATCATTAATTCCATAGAGAATTTCTGCCATCTTAGCTCCCAGAGGAGCATGTATTAATTCATGATTTTCGTTCATATATTTATCTAGAATAATATCAAATTCTTCAACCTTTTTTAATAGCAATTTATCATCTATCATTTTACCGCAGTCATGAAAAAGTGATGCAAGCTCTGCCTTTTTGATATCTACTCCATTTATCTTAGCAAGTTTTATTGCAGTGTCTTTTACTCGTATGGAATGTTCAAATCTTATCTCACCTATGTCATTTATTATCTGTTTTTCTATCTTTTTATTCATAGGGTTTCTCTTGTAAATATATTCCATGCTTTATTATATAATCTTCCACAGATTTTGGAACCATGTGTTTTATACTTACACCCTCTCTTCTTCTATTTCTAATGGCAGTGGAGGATATCTCTATAATTGGTGATTTTATCTTTTCAACATTAAAATTATATGAAACTTCAAGTTCACTTATCTTTTTATCTATATTGTCTTCTTCTCTTCCCAATCTATTAAATAAGATAAATTTACAGAGCTTAGTTAATTCCGAAAATTCTTTCCATTTTTCTATCTGACTCATTATATCTGTTCCAATGATAAAGTATATTTCATCCTCTGGATATATTTCTTTTAAATCTCTAATATCATTTATTGTGTAGTTTGTATCTTTTCTATTTACTCCCATTCGTGATATTTCAAAATATGGATTTTCTGCTATGGCAAGAGCTGTCATCTTTACTCTCATATCTGAATTTGTAACTTTATCATTTGACTTAAATGGATGAATACCAGAAGGCATAAACAATACTCTATCAAGTCCTATACTCTCTCTAGCATATTCAGCAGATATTAGATGTCCAATATGAATAGGATCAAAGGTTCCTCCTATTACTCCGATTCTCATTATTATTCCTCCAAAATACTATTTTGGTAATTCTACTTTTTTATTTTCCTCTGATTCTTTATATACTACTATTTTATTTCCTATGCTTTGAACAAATTCAGCATCTGCTAGTTCACAGAGTTCTTTTGCAACTTCACTTGCGTCTAACAAACTGTTATTTAGCACTTTCATCTTTATTATCTCTCTAGTCTCTAATGCTTCTTTTAATTGTTCAACAAAATTTTCCGTAATTCCATTTTTGCCTATTTGAAACAATGGATCCATAGTATTAGCCATGCTTTTTAAATATGCTCTTTGTTTTCCCGTTAACAAATTATCCCTCCTTTATTCAAAAAATTCAAACTCATAATCGCATATAAATACACTATCTTCTTCGCCTACACCTAAATTCTTTAATCTATCTATAATGCCTTTTTTCCTTAGCATATCTTGGAAATATCTAAGTGAATCAACATCATCAAAGTAAGTAGATTCAAGTATCCTCTCTACAAAACTTCCCTCTACTATATATTTGCCATCTTTTTTCTCGACTATTATTTCCTCTTCCTTTTTCTCTTCTTCAAAATAAATCAATTCTTCATCAAATGTATCATAATAGTCTTCTACCTGTGATAGTAGGTCCCACATTCCATATTTAAGTTCTTCTATACCTTGTCTTGTCGCTGCAGACACCGGATATATCTTGTAGCCTTTTGGCTCTAGTTCACTCTTAAGTCTTTCTAATTCATCACCATCCAAGATGTCTGTTTTGTTAGCAGCTATTATCTGTAGTTTTTCTTCTAATTTTACATTATACTTGCTCAACTCTTGATTTATTTTATAAAAATCCTCTAATGGATCTCTTCCCTCTGATCCAGATATATCCAACACATGTACAAGGACTCTGGTTCTCTCAATATGCTTTAAAAAATCATGTCCTAAACCCGCACCTTCATGGGCACCTTCAATAAGTCCTGGAATATCAGCTATTAAAAAAGATTTTTCTTCTTCTATTCGAACTACTCCTAGATTTGGCCTTAAAGTAGTGAAGTGATAGTTTGCAATCTTTGGCTTTGCAGCAGAAATAGTAGATAGTATGGTTGATTTGCCTACATTTGGAAATCCTATAAGTCCTATATCTGCTATAGTCTTAAGTTCAAGTATTATATCTCTTTCTTGTCCTCTTTTACCAGGCTCAGCAAATCCAGGAGCTTGTCTAGTAGGGGTTGCAAACTTTGCATTTCCTCTACCACCTTTGCCACCCCTTGCTATTGTAAAGGTTTGATCCTTAGTCTTTAAATCAACTATTACCTTGCCACTTTCCTTGTCTTTTATCAGTGTTCCAACTGGCACTTTAAGTATTATATCTTGTCCAGCCTTTCCATACTGCTTTTTCTTTCTTCCATTTTCTCCGACTTCGCCATTATATGTCCTTTTATATTTAAAGTCCATCAATGTTCTAATAGCATCGTCAGCTTTTAATATTATACTTCCACCATTACCACCATCTCCACCATAAGGTCCTCCTGATGGCTCAAATTTTTCTCTTCTCCAGGCTACTACACCATCGCCACCTTTTCCACCTTTAACATGAATCTCGGCTATATCTATAAACATATCATCAACATCCTTCATAATTAAACTAATTCTTTTGTATTTTATACAAACTCCTTATTATTATACCCATACTATTCTAAAATAGTTAGTATATTAAATAAAAATATAAGCTTACCTAATGGTAAGCTTAAGATCTATGCTAACTCTTCTTCAACAGTATAAACGCTAACTTGTTTTCTGTCTCTGCCTTTTCTTTCAAATTTAACTACACCATCAACTGTCGCAAATAGCGTATCATCTCCACCTCTTTTTACATTGTTTCCAGGGTGGATTTTAGTTCCTCTTTGTCTTACAAGGATATTTCCAGACAAAACGAACTGTCCATCTCCTCTTTTAACTCCAAGTCTTCTACCAACACTATCTCTACCATTTCTAGAACTACCTACTCCTTTTTTAGAAGCAAATAATTGTAAATTCAATCTAATCATCACTGCACCTCCTATATTCAAGGTTTATATAATCCGGGTAACTTTCAATTATCGAATTAATTCCTACAACCAGAGATTTAAGTAGTATTTGACTATTCTCTAGCTTATAAGCTTCAATATCTCTAGGTAAGCTGACATTAAGAAATCCTGTTTTGTCGTCTATTTTATACTCAATGCTACTTTCTTCTATCTTACATACTTCCACAAGAGAAATAAGCACTGTTTGAGTAAGAGCTGACACTCCTGCACATACTATATCATATCCGTATTCAGCATAGTCTGCATGACCACTTACAGAGTATCTCCTTATATATCCATCTTTATCCTTGTATATCTTAGCTATTATCATATGATTAACCTACTATGTTTTCAATTTTTAACTTTGTGAATGGTTGACGATGTCCTTGTTTCTTTCTATAGTTTTTCTTAGCTTTATACTTGAATACGATTATCTTCTTAGACTTACCTTGTTCTAAAACTGTAGCTTCAACTTTTGCTCCATCAACATAAGGCTTGCCTGCAGATACATTTCCTTCATTAGATACTAAAAGAACTTTATCTAAGCTAATAGTTTCGCCTTCTGCAACATCTAATTTCTCAACGAATACTACATCACCTTGTTTTACTCTATATTGTTTTCCACCTGTCTCTATAACAGCATACATTACACTTGCACCTCCTCTAACCAGTCTCACCAATACAGGGTGCTATTCAGACTTAAAACCCAGATTGCGTGGCTTACACTAAACTATCTTAACAAAATATATACTAAAAGTCAATGAAAATCTTTCCAAAGCCTTCACATTTAGGACAAATAGAATAATACTCTGAAATAACTGACTTTCTCTTCTTGCTTCTAGTAAGTTCTACCAATCCTAACTTAGTTATATCCACTATATTAGTTTTATTTCTATCTCTTTTAAGATAACTTTTAAACATTGATAATAGCTTATCTTCATCGTCTTTGCTTGTCATATCTATAAAATCAACTATTATTATTCCACCGATATCTCTAAGTCTAATTTGTTTTGCAATTTCTTTAGCTGCTTCTACATTGGTTTTCATTACTGTATCTTTTAATGAACTTTGCCCTGTAAATTTCCCCGTGTTCACATCTATTACAGTTAGAGCTTCTAATTGATCTACCACTAAATATGCGCCACTTTTAAGATTTACTTTTTTATTTAGAGAATTTTTAATATCTCTACTTAAATCTTGATCAAGAGAGATAGAAAACTCCTTATCTAAAATTAGCTTATCTGAAAACTTAAAGGGATAATTCTCCTCCATTAATATTAAGTCATTGTAATAAGCTTCACTATTTACTTTGATCTCATCTATATCTTCACTGTATAAATCCCTAATTATTTGATAGCCAATATCTCCTTCACTGTATAATAGCTTGGGACATGGAAGAAAACTTCTTTCTCTCTCTAGCTTTTTATATATGTCAAACAAAATATTATATTCCTCAGCTATTTTCTCATTTTCTCTATCTATAGAAGCAGTTCTAAAGATAAGCCCTATGTCTTCTTTTACAATGTCTTTCGAAATTTCTAATAATCTATTTACCTCTTGTTTTTTGTGTATTTTCTTTGAAATATTAACCTGTTTGGAATAGGGAGTAAGTACAATATATCTTCCTTTAAGTTCTATATGAGTACTTACTTTTGAACCTTTTGTACCAGATGCTTCTTTTGTAATTTGTACTATTATATCTTGTCCTTCTTTTAATATTTCATTTATATTGTAAGCCTTGTTTTGATACATAAGTTTTTTTGGCAAAGCCTGTTTTAAATGCAAATATGCATCTTTTTCTTCTCCTATGTCTATAAAAGCTGCATCCATTCCCTTTACAACTTTATCTACACGACCCCTATAAATATTTCCAAGTGTCTTTTGGTTTGATCTTTCTTCTACGTAAAATTCTGCTAATCTTCCGTCTTCAACAAGTCCTACCATTTCAACTTCATCTTTAGAATCTATAAAAATATAGCTCATAAAACTCTCCTATCTATATAGGCTTGTAAATCTTGCCATTTTCTTCGGCATATAAACCTATTCTCTTGATACTTACTGATTCTAAATCTATATCTATACCTTCTTCATTTGCAAGAGAATTAACAAATTGTATTGGTTTTAGGTTTCCATCTCCACCAGATTTTAACAATGCCTCTACAATAATCTTTTCACCATCTATTGATTTTAAATTTACATTGCCTATTAAGTTTCTTATATTTACTTCCACTTCTACCTTTTTCCGCTTTTTCTTTTTCTTTTTTAAGATAAATATCTCTTCTTTAGACATATAATCATTAATGCTTGGCTTCATTTTTTCGCTATCCCATATAGTTTCAGTTTTAAATGTGATTTCATAAAAAGCCCACGCAATTATAGAAGCTACAGCTTCTTTTGTATCTAGATAAACCCCTCTTATCATTTCTATACCTGTGGGAAGAGCTCGATTCATCCGCTCCATAAATTCTTCTACTGGAATCTCTGTGTTTAATTCTATATCCATATACTCTTCTTCGCTTTCTATCCCAAGAGAAAGAGGGCTTGCTATGGAAAATTTAGGATGAGGATTAAAGCCTTGAGAATATTTTATATCTATTTCTGCTTTGTTAAATGTTCTTTGAAAAAGCTTCATTAAATCTAAATGTCCTATATATTTTAGATAACTTTTTTTATTAAATGCAACTCTTAAAATCAATTGTAAACACCTCTCATCACACAATCTGAAATACCACAAGCTTTACATCCATTTCTGCAGTCGCTAGTAGTTTCTTCTGATATTGCTCTGTCATATTCTTTTTTTAAATAATCCTTCGATACTCCTATATCTATAAAATCCCATGCAAATACTTCATCTTCGCCTCTTTCTCTATTTGCATAAAATTCACCATCTATACCTAGCTCATCCATTGCCTCTATCCAAGTTTCATATCTAAAATGTTCACTCCATCCATCAAATTTGCATCCTTTTTCAAAAGCCCTGAGTATTAGTTTAGATATTCTTCTATCACCTCTAGCTATTACGCCTTCTAGATAACTTAGCTTTGGATCATGGTAATTGAACTTGATCTTTGGATCTTTTATCTCATCTTTTACAAGGTAGATCCTTCTATAGAATTCATCCATACTAGTCTGTCCTACCCACTGAAAAGGTGTAAATGGTTTTGGAACAAAACAAGCTGCAGAAGCTGTAACTTTTAAATTTCCCTTTCTTTCTTCTTTGGGCCTATTAAAAAACATGTCTTTCACCATATATGTTATATCTTTTATTCCCAGAATGTCTTCATCAGTTTCTGTAGGTAGCCCTAACATGAAGTAAAGTTTGATAGTTGACCAGCCCTCTTTAAATACATAAGATATTGTATTTACCAAGTCTTCTTCCGTTATTCCTTTGTTGATCACATCCCTAAGTCTTTGACTTCCAGCCTCTGGTGCAAATGTAAGTCCTGATTTTCTAACCCTCTCTATTTCTTTTAATACATCTATGCTAGAAGAATCCAATCTAAGAGATGGGAGAGATACTCCTACCTTCTTTTCTTCAAAAGTTTCCATGAGCCTTGAAATAAGAAGATAAAGCTCTGAATAGTCACATGAACTAAGTGATGATAGTGAAACATTTTCATATCCAGTACTCTTTACAAGTTTTTCTGCTAATTCAACTACTCTGTCCACTGATTTTTCTCTTATTGGTCTATATACCATTCCAGCTTGGCAAAACCTACATCCATGAGTACATCCTCTAAAAATCTCCATACTTACCCTATCATGCACCGTTTCAATTAAAGGAACTATCATCTTTTCAGGAGAATACATACGATCAAGATCTACTATCATTCTCTTTTTCACCTTTCTTGGTACTTCTGGGACGATAGCTTTCATAGATTTTATAGTATTATCTTCTTTGTAGTCTATCTTGTAAAAACTTGGAACATATATACTTTTCATCTTTGCAACTTCCCTTAAAAATGATTGTCTACCCCCACCACTTTCTTTATGAGACTTGTATAAATCCAATACTTCAAGCGTTACTTCTTCTCCTTCTCCTATTACAAAAAAATCTATAAAATCTGCTATTGGCTCTGGGTTGTACGCACAAGGTCCACCTGCTATTACAAGTGGATCGTCTTCTGCCCTGTCTTTTGAGAGTAAAGGCACTCCTCCTAAATGCAGTATATTTAATATATTTGTATAACTCATTTCATATTGTAGTGTGAATCCTAAAAAGTCAAAATTTTTTATTTCTTCTTTGTTCTCCAATGTGTATAGAGGCAAGTTTTCCTCTATCATAGCTTCTTCCATATCAATCCAAGGTGAAAAAACTCTTTCACATGCATAATCCTCTTGATCATTGATTAAATTATATAAAATGTGAAGTCCCAAATGAGACATACCTACATCATAAATATCTGGAAAAGAAAATGCAAATTTAACCTTAACTTTACTAAGGTCCTTAACTACAGAATTTTCTTCCATTCCTATATATCTAGCTGGTTTCTCTACCTTTTTTAGAACCCTATCTAGTTTTTCTACATTTATCATCTGTTTCCACCTCTCTAGTTGTATAATATACATTACTATATTATCAGATTTATACTGTTTTTAGTAGTTATTTTTATTTGTCATCAAAAAACCTGAGGAAGTATCCCCCAGGTAAGTTTTGTTTATTTTTTAATGTGATCAAATATACTTATATTTAATTCTTTAAATCTCTCTTTCGAGCTTCCAATAATACTTGTAATGTAACTTTTGATATATTCACCATCCTTCTTCCAGTTAAAGTCATAATATATACCTTCTTCTATTTTACCTACCAAAGTTGTCGTAGTTCTACTATTGATGGTTTTCATGATGAGTACGATTAGCAATATAAATAAAACTACTATTATTTTATTTATAGTTTTATCTAAATCAAACATGTTCCAAGTAGTACTCTTTTTTCTTCTTTTCATCATAATATCCACCCCAATTACTATTAGGATATTTAATTAAGACAAGTTTTATACCATATTTAGAAATTTAATAGCTTTTTAATTTAAATTTATCCTTTAAGTCTGTAAATATTTCTTCATCCCTATATAATCGTGGAATATAAACTTCATCATCAGATGTTATAAATATTGCTTGTATTCCATCAAGTCCAGAGATTAATCGCTTCCCCTCTTCAATTCCAGCAACATACATACAAGTTGATAATGCATCTCCATCTATAGACTGATCAGACACAATGGTTACCCCTATCAGCTCATTTTCTGAGGGGTATCCAGTCTTAGGGTTTAGTATATGATGGTATCTCGTGCCTTTGTAGATAAAATACCTTTCATAGCTTCCTGAACTAACTATAGATTTATCTTTTATATTCAAGATACCCAATTCCACACCTGTTATTTCATTGGGATCTTGAATGCCTATCTTCCATGTAGATCCCATTTTATCTCCATAGGCATATACATTTCCACCTAAATCTATTATTGCACTCTTTACTCCATTTTCATTTAAAACCTTTCTTGCTTGATCAGCTGCATATCCCTTTACAATGCTAGATATATTTAGCTTCATATTTTTCCCATTTAAGAATACATATTCTTCATCAAGTAATTCTAGTTTTTTATAATCAACTAGACTTATTGCTTCCTTTATACTTTTTTCACTAGGAATACTGTCTCGCTCTTTATCACTAGATTTGACGTCCCATAATTCTACCAATGGACCAATTGTAGGGTCATAATATCCATCTGATAGCACTGCGTATTCCTTTGCCTTTTTCAGGACGAAATATGTCTCTTTATCTATTTTCACTGGGTTAATTCCTGCATTTTGATTTATTAAATTGACATCACTAGTATCTAGCGTAACACTCATTTTTTCTTCGATTTCTCTTATCCTATTAAATACATTATTCATCAATTCTTCACTTGCATTGTCAAATATCCTTACTGTCATCACTGTATCCATTAGAAAATCCGTTCTTGTTAATGTTGTTTTCTTTTGTTTGCTATCTGTACATGCGACAGATAGTATTAATAGAGCAAATATTAATATCAAAACCCTTTTCTTTTTAAGTTTCATTTTTTCCTCCATATACTATAAAAACCCTAACTAGCGTTAGGGTTTCCTTTGTTTATTCATTTTACTGTGCTAATCCTCTTGTAGACAAAGTCAGTTTATTTAATTCCACTAGCATCCTTGATTTTTATTATAGGAATGTTAGCAACTAATGCAGACACAGAACCGCTAGCTCTATCACTTTTCATCTTTGTAAGTTTTATATCGAGTTCATCTTCGTCAATATCCGCATATTGAGATATAACTCTAATGACATCGCCCTTAATCATCTCTAAAAACTTAGGTGAAAACTCTGATCTATCATGTACAAGTACCAGTTTTAATCTTTCTTTTGCTACATTCTTGCTTTCTTCTTTTTTTCTTCCAAACATCTTAAAAAGATCCAAGAATACCCCCCCTATTTACCAAATAATAGTTTAATTATTTTAGTGAACTTTCCTTCTTCTTCTATGTCTAAATTTAAAAGTCCTACTTCTTCACCTATTAATCTTCTGCTTATATTTCTAAAAGCTTTGCCAGAAAGAGCATTTTCATCGCCTACTACTGGTTCACCTTTATTTGTAGATATAACTATTGACTCATCATCCGGAACTATTCCCAAGAGATTAATTGCTAATATATCTTCTATATCTTCCATATTCATCATATCCCCACGTTTAACCATATCTTGACGAATTCTATTTATAATAAGTTTTGGATTATGTAATCCTTTTGCTTCTAATAATCCTATTACTCTGTCTGCATCTCTTACTGCAGATATTTCAGGAGTAGTTACTATCAAAGCAATGTCTGCTCCTGCTATTGAATTTTGAAAACCCTGTTCTATTCCTGCTGGAGAATCTATAATTACAAAATCATACTCCTTTTTAAGTTCATTGGTAAGTTCCAACATTTGATCTGGACTTACTGCATTTTTATCTTTTGTTTGTGCTGCAGGAAGTAAGTACAATTTATCATGCCTCTTATCCCTTATAAGAGCTTGTTTTAATCTACAATTTTTTTCTACAACATCCACTATATCATAAACTATTCTATTTTCAAGACCCATTACCACATCAAGATTTCTAAGTCCAATATCTGCATCCAATACTACTACAGATTTGCCAAGTTTTGCAAGGCCTGTACCAATATTAGCAGTAGTAGTTGTCTTCCCAACGCCGCCTTTTCCTGATGTGATAACAATGGCAATACCTAATTTTCCATTTTCCATTTTCTTCCTCCCTCTGTTTATTTATTTGGTAAATAGGGCTCAATAATTAATTCTTTATCCTTCACTCTTGCAATTTCCGGTACATTAGATGATTTCATTCCATTGTCTGGTGGCCTTCCAATTATTTTCCCAATCCTAATTTGTGTAGGTTGAAAATTATATGCAGCTACTATGGCATCTGAATTTCCATCTATTCCAGAATGAGCAACACCTCTAAGCGTTCCAAGTACTACTATATTTCCCTTTGCTTCTATTAATGCCCCTGGATTGACATCGCCTATAATAACTATATTACCAGGATAATCTACTACTTGTCCTGATCTAATGGTCCCATTTATAAATTTCGTCATACTTCCATCCATGTTACCAATCTTTTCTTCACTTAATTTATCTTGTATAATCTTGTTAGGAAGATCTTCATCTAATATATCTAAATCGTACTTGTATCTTAGTGTTAATTTCAATTCTATTATTTGCTCTTGAGTTAATTCATCACCTTTAATACCTATTAGTTTTGTATTCTTATAAAAGTCATAATCTTTTTTCAACTTTTCATCTATTTGTTTTTTTATTTCAAAAATATCGTTACCATAAACATTAATAAAAATGCCTTCTGTGACTCCTTTAAAAGATATTAAATCATGTCTCACAAATACTACCTCCAAATACTAAATAATTCATTTTTTACTGGACTAAAGATGATTTAAAAGGTAGCAAATCCCTATTTGGGACTGTATTCAATCCTAAGTATTCTCCCATTATATCTCTAGTTAGGGGGCCTGCATATCCTCCACTTCCTCCTTGAAATATTACAGTAGCTATAGCTATTTCAGGTTCATCATATGGTGCAAATGCAACAAACCAAGCAAAATCATCATAGGAATCCCCCGTTACAGGGTTTATTCCAGATTTTTGAGCCGTTCCTGTTTTTGCACCTACTTTAATTGGAAAACCATCGAATATCTTTTTAGCCGAGCCTTCCGTAGTCACTTTTAACATGCCTTTTTTAATATGATTTAAATTATCATAGTTGTTTAAATCTATCCTATCAGATTCAGGCTGATTTTCAAGTAAAACTTTAGAATTATTATAGTTTTTTATGTTTTTTATTAAAGTAACTTGGTGTTTATACCCACCATTTGCAATAGTTGCAACATAATTTGCCATTTGAATTGGCGTATATGAACTTTGTCCTTGACCTATCGTTACATTTAATGTATCTGATATATTCCAACCTGCAAAGTTCAAATAGTCGTATTTTATAACATCTGTAAGTCCTCTGTCCTTTCCTGGTAAAACTCTACTTGAAGATATGTCCATCGACTCCAGTTTTTTTACCACTTCTCCCCTAGTAAGAGGAACATCATATTCTAGCCAGGACACTATCTCATCTATTATATCATTCATCTGCTTTTCAGTTTTAATTATATCATCTTTTATATACTCATTTAAAATTTCATTTAAATAATTTTCTAGTCTTCTTTTAGCAAGTATTATCTTTCTCTGTGGATTTGGCACTCCTCCTGAATATTCACTAGGAATATTTATTTCTATTCCAGTTTTATCATTTAGCCCTAATTTTTTAGATAAATCTACTATATCTTCAATTTCTACCTTAACCCCTATATCTTGACCAGTTCTTTGGTTTTTGCCTAGAGCCAAGGAGTAAAAGTAATAGTTACAAGAATCCCTAAGAGCATCGTATAAGTTTTCATTTCCATGCATACCTCTACTTTGATTCCATAACCAACATCCCATCGTTTGATCTCCTATTTCAACATATCCTCTAGCATTTATATATTTATTGGGGCTAATTCCCTTCTCTAGCCCTGCAAGCCCTGTAACCATTTTAAAAGTTGAACCAGGTTGCACTGCTGTTTGAGTAGCTACATTATATAATGGTCTTGGTGCAAGTGGATTTTTTTCATCTTCTGGGAAAAGACTTAGCCAATCTGTGTTTGATATCCCTGTTGAAAATAAATTAGGATCATATGATGGATAGCTCGCTATCGCAAGAACCTCTCCAGTTTTTACATCAATAGCTACTACTGCACCTGATGTAGCATTTGAATAAGGTCTTCTTTGTTTTTTATTTATACCCATCTTATAATCTCCCCATTTACTTGTATATACCCCTCCTGTTTGTATGGTTTTTAAATTTTTTTCCAAAGCATCCTCAGCAATTTTTTGAAGTTTAGAATCCAATGTTAAATATATATTATTTCCTGGAGTAGACTTTTTAGAATAAAGCACCTTTGTAGTATTTCCAAATACATCTACTTCTACTTTTTTTATGGCACTTTCCCCTCTTAATTGTTCTTCAAAGCTTTCCTCTATTCCAGTTTTCCCAATTATATCATTAGGAGAATATCCTTGTTCTTCTACATACTTCTTTATCTCTCCTGTTTGACTTATCTTGCCTAAATAACCTAGTATATGAGCTGCTGTCTTATCCTGTGGATAATATCTCACAGGTTCAATAGATATATTGATACCAGGATATTCTACTAGTTTCTCTTCAATTTTAGCTACTGTAGAGTTCTTAATTCCATATGCTATATTTATAGGTTGATAAGCCATATGACCTTGTTTATTTAACTTTTCATGTAAAAATAATATTGCCTTAGATTCATATTTGCTTATAGATTTATCTATTCCATATTTCTCTTTTATTTTATTGAATAAATCCTCATTGCTACTATATTCATCAATGTTATTTAAAGTAATCCAATTATTTTTATTATTTATTGGAACATATTCAAAGTCATTTGCAACAGATATCTTAGTATTTATACCATTGTTTAAAAGTTGTTCTTGAGCTAAGTATCTTATTTCACCATCAGTTATAAATTTATACAAAATGTCCGTATCTTTTGCAATATCAATTAATGTATCAATAGGTTTTTTTTCTGTATCTTCTCCTATATATTTATATATTACATTTTTATTGTCCTCACTGATTTCAATCTCAATAGGTATTTTTTGAACTTCATTTATCATATCAATTAACTTTTGTCCAGGTGCAAATACCTTTTCAGATTCATCATCAATTTTTGTCATTTCAAGCAAGTTTTCTAAGACAGAAGATTTTACTATGTTTACAAAGTCATCTTTAGCTAAAGAATCAATGGTTACATCATCAAAAGAATATATTAAATCGTTTTTTATTTCTTTATATTCTTCATCGTATGAAATAGAATATTCTTCAATAAATATATTACCCATCAATCCTTTTTCTTTTAAAATATCATAAACTATCTTCCTAGCTATTGGATGATCAATCATCTTTCTTATCATTATAATATCATCTTTTATATATGATGCTATTTCCTCAAAATCCTCCCTATTTAATATCTTTATCTCATTTTCATCTAAAATATAAAGAGCTCTATCCAATATAGAAA
Source organism: uncultured Tissierellaceae bacterium (assembly GCA_964428475.1). Lineage (GTDB taxonomy): Bacteria > Bacillota > Clostridia > Tissierellales > Tissierellaceae > JARICQ01. Next base: position 16,388 of record CAYRYO010000017.1, on the reverse strand, counting down.
ATTTATAATGATCCAATGTTTCTCCTTTAAATGGTTGTGAGGAGATTATCTCTGCTAATAAATTATTTTCCATGATTATATCTATTACTTTTTCACTTGCAAGGATATCTTCACTATTATCTACATATTTGAATATATTAAAATCTATAGGAAAACTATCTATATAACTAACTCCATCTTCTTCCAAAAGTCTAACTAATCCTAATAGTATTTCGTTTTTTCTAGCTTTATCTTTTATATTTAATTCATCTTTTGAAATTTGCACAGTAAAGCTAGGTTTATTTCCTGCAAGCAGTCTCCCATACCTATCACGTATTTCTCCCCTTGGCCCATTAACTTGAATTTCTTTTAGCCTTTTATTGTTAGAAATATCCCTATAATATTCTCCCTTTACTATCGTCAAAGTTGCTAACCTGAAAGATAATACAACCATTAATAGCAAGATAAGAAAAGAGAGTATATTATATCTATTAAATATTTTTTCTAATTTTTTCAAATATATCACCTCTGTCTATTTCCAAAACTTATTGTAGGTTCTTTAAAATTATATTCAAAAGCCTTGTATATTGGAATGGCTAAAATAGAAGTATAAATAAGTTCTATCAAGATAATTTCTTTAGCAAATGAAAGAAAAGGTATGTTTTTAGATAAAAAATACATGAAAATGTAATAAAAAAAATTGTAATATATAACTCCTACAGTTGAAAATAAAACAGGCACAATTATATTGTTTCTTATCAATCTATGTTCCATTACACCTACAAAGTATCCAAGAAAAAAATATATAAACGCGTTGATTCCTATCACAGAGCTAAATAATATATCTTGAATAAGGCCTATAAATAGGCCGAAAATTCCGCCGTAATATCTGCCTTTATATATTGCTATGCATATAATTAGAATAAGGGCTGTATTTGGTACAACCCCTGATATACTCATATATGGCAAAACGCTACTCTGTAAAAAAAAATTAACTACACTAATCATAGCTAATATAAATATTGTCATCTTTATCCCTCATTGTTATCTAATATTATATAAACCTTATATATTTTTTTAAAATCAATCGCTGGTTTGACTAATATTTCTTTCATTAAATCATTATCATCACTCGTTACCTCTATTACCTCTCCTACATATATATCTTTTTCGTAAACCCCTCCAAGCCCTGAAGTCATTATCTTGTCGCCATTTATTATATCAGCTTTGTGATCGAATAAATATCCTGTTATCTTTGAATCAAGTCCACCTGATAAAACTCCACCATCTTGTGTTCTTATAATTTTAAAAGTTAATCTACTAAGTTCATCTATAACTGTTACAATCTTAGACCAATTCGAACCTACATCTACTACTCTACCCACTATACCCTCTATTATTACTCCTTGTTCGATTTCTATTGCCTGAACAACTGTATCTCCCTTTTCCACTCCATCATTTGAACCTTTGTCTATAGTAAATCTCTCAAACCAGTTGCTAGGTTCCTTACCAACTATTTGAGCCTCTAGTAGATTAAATTCTGTACCCTTTAAAAGCAAGTCCTCTTTTCTCAGATAATCCATTTTTCCTATTATATCTTCATATCTTATATTTTCTTTTTCTAATTCAGCCATTTTTTCTTTTAATCTAATATTCTCTTCTTTTATAGTTGGTATATTGCTAATATCGCTCAGAAATTCACTGCTATTTCGAGATATTCGATTTATCCATTTGCCAACAGGTGTCAATAAATCACCAGTAAAAGTTTCAATTTTAGTCAAATTCATACGCTTACTACTTGTAAATCCTATTATAACAATCAGGATGACAGCAATTATCGTTACAGTCATCCTCTCTTTATTTCTATCAAAAAAAGACATTTTATCACCACTTATCTCATTCTTCTATTTTGATTTGAAGACTTTTTAAGTATATCTATATTATCTAATGCTTTTCCAGTTCCTATTGCTACGCAATCAAGAGGCTCTTCTGCTATATGAACTGGCATTCCAGTTTCATCACCTATCAATTTATTTAAACTACCCAGTAAGGCTCCTCCGCCTGTTAGCATAATTCCAAATTCCATTACATCTGAAGCAAGCTCTGGTGGTGTCTTTTCAAGAGTGGACTTAATAGCATCTATTATATTAAAAATTGGTTCTCTCATAGCTTCATATACCTCTTTTGAGCTAATTTCCATAGTCTTAGGAAGTCCAGATATCATATCCCTACCTCGTATATCAAATTTCTTTTCTTCAGCCTTTTCATCTGCTGTACCTATTCTTATCTTTATCTCCTCAGCAGTTCTCTCTCCTATCATAAGACTGTATTCTTTTTTAATGTAGGCAACTATAGATTCATCTAATTCATCGCCTCCAACTCTAATAGACCTTGACGTAACTATACCTCCTAAAGATATTATAGCAACCTCTGTAGTCCCTCCTCCAATATCTACTATCATGCTTCCAGTAGCCTCGTGAACTGGAAGCCCTGCTCCAATAGCAGCTGCCATAGGCTCTTCAATTAAATAGGCATCTCTTGCTCCTGCATGAACTGCAGCATCTTCCACAGCTTTTTTTTCAACTTCAGTAACTCCAGATGGTACACATACTACTACTCTTGGCTGAAAGAAAGTCCTTCGCTTTGTAGCCTTTTTAATAAAGTATTTTAACATACTCTTTGTTACATCGAAATTTGCTATAACTCCATCTCTAAGTGGTCTAATAGCTATTATATTCCCTGGTGTTCTACCTATCATTTTTTTAGCTTCTTCACCTACTGCAAGTACATGTTTAGTATCTCTATCTATTGCAACTACAGATGGTTCCCTAGCTACTATTCCCCTACCCTTTATATATACTAGTGTATTTGCTGTACCTAAATCTACACCCATATCTTTTACAAATCCATTCAAAAATCCCATTTATCTTTTCTCCTTCCTGATTATCCCTAGATTATGTTTTTTTCCTTAAAACTTATATAATTATTATCTCCAATAATTATGTGATCTAATACTTTTATTCCTACTAAATCCCCCACTTCCAATAGTCTATTTGTAATATTAATATCTTCTTTGCTTGGCGTAGGATCACCACTAGGATGATTATGTATCAATATAATTGAATTAGAATTTCTCTTTATAGCTATTTTAAAAACATCTCTTGGATGCACTATAGATGCATTTAATGTTCCAATAGAAATTTCCTCCATAGATATAATTTGATTTTTTGTATCTAAGAGAATTATCCTAAAATGTTCTTTTTGTAAATATCTCATTTCATCCATAAATAAATCTGACACAGTAGCAGGTTGATTTATCCTAACTCTATCAACTGCTGTCTTACGATTAATTCTCTTGCCTATTTCTATTGCGGCAAGTATTTGAGATGCTTTGCATTCTCCGATTCCTTTATTTTCCATAAGTTCTTGCAATGTAGTATCCCTAAGATAGACCAATCCTCTATTATCTCTACTAAGTACTCTTTTTGAAAGTTCAATTGCAGATTCAGTTCTACTACCAGTTCTTATAATAATTGCCAATAGCTCTTCATTTGAAAGAGATTCTGGTCCATGATTATATAATTTTTCTCTAGGTCTCTCAGTTTCTGGAAGTTCCTTTATCATAAAACCTTTTTGAAAGTCTAATTCATTTTTCACATAAACACCTACTCTTCTATAGTATTTTTATGTCAAAAAATCTAGTCAATAAAAAATCCGTTTTAACAATTGGTAAACCTACTACATTTGTATATGAACCATTTATCTTTTCTACTAATATTTTCCCATATCCTTGAATTCCATAAGCTCCTGCCTTATCCATTGGTTCTTTAGTATCTATATACTTTATAATTTGATCTTTATTTAGATGCCTAAATTTAACCAAGGTACTTTCATAATCTATTATCTTTATATTATCTTTTATTATGCTTATACCTGTAATCACTCTATGAGTTTTCCCACTTAAAGATTTCAAAATCTCAAAAGCCTCTTTTTCATCTCTTGGTTTCCCAAGTATAGTGTTTTCTAGTACCACTATAGTATCCGCTCCTAAAACAACTTCTGCGTGTCTTTCAAGTGAAATAGAAAATGCTTTTTGAAATGCAAGTGCCATTGCTACTTGCTCTGGTTTTTCATCTTTTCTCTGAAATTCTTCTATATTTGCAGGAATTACCTGTATTTCTAATTCATATTGTCTTAAAATATCTATTCGCCTAGGAGAAGATGATGCCAATATAATTTTTTTCATAGTATTTCCCTCTTTATCTATTAAATAATTTATAATTACTTTCAAAACCCTTTGAAATATAAATAGATGATAATCCAACAAAATAACCTGTAAATAAACTCAGGAGAAGTAATACTGGGAGATACGAAAATACTCTTATGTTATTTAAAATAAGAGAAGCAACTCCTACTTGTGCTATATTATGTACTACTGCTCCTAAAACGCTAACTCCTATAAGGCTAAATATATGAGACATATATTTATAAGCTAAAAACATAACCAGTGATGACAATATAGCCCCTGATACACTATAAAAAAAACTAGTGAGATTTCCTGTAACCAACATCAGTAAAATGCTTTTCAATACGCTTATTGAAATAGCCTCCTTAAATCCAAATAATACTAAGGAAAGTAAAATTACCATATTTGATAATCCAAGTCTAGCCCCAGGTATGGCAATAGGTATTGGTATGCTAGATTCAAGTACTGAAAGAGCTAAGCCAATTGCAGCTAAAAGTGAGACAAATACAATTTTATTTAATTTTTTCATATTGTTTATCATCCTAATGTGCTATATAATCTATTTCTCCATCTTCTTCACCAATTATTTCTATCACAAGTCTATTTGGAAGGCAAACAATCATTTCATTTGGCTCGGAAATATATCCTTGTTTTACATCTATTTTATCTGGACAATCTGCTTCAATTACTCTGATTTTGCCATCTCCAATTTCTATTAAATTGTAGCCAAATTTAGTTCTTATCGGAATAGTTTTTCCAATGATTTTTTTGTCGAATATTATCTGTTTGATTTCTTCGCCATCTATTTGAATACTGACATATTTCTCATTGTAGTTTATAACTTTGTTTTTAACAAATCCTAGTGAAGCTAAACTAATTACTGCAATAAAAATCATTAGCAATTTGTCCCATTTTGTCATAAAAACCTTCCTTTATACTATATCATAATTCTTTAAAATATACATTATAAGTTTATCATTAATATTTTTCATTTACAAGTTACAATTTGATTAAGGAAAAGAGTCTATACGGTATAGACTCTTTTCCTTAATCATTGTTTTGTTTCTATTTTTTCTTTACCTGGAAATATTGCTCCCGTCGGACATTTAGAAGCACATATTCCACAATTAATACATATATCATAATTTATCTTTGCTAGATTATCTTCAAATGTAAATGCATCCACGGGACAATTTTTTACACATATTTGGCATCCAATACATCCTATTTCACATTTACTTCGCACTTCTTTTCCCTTGTCATTGCTCATACATTTTACTATATATTGATTGTCATATGGTACTAATTCAATTATCTTCTTTGGACACACTTCTATGCACTTCATGCATGCAGTACATTTGTCTTTATCTACCACTGCTATTCCATTTTCCATGTGTATTGCATCAAATGGACATATATCCATACAAGTTCCACATCCTAAACATCCAAAAGTACAAGCCTTGCTTCCACTTTGAAGTATGTTTTCTGCTCTACAATCTTTTATTCCATCATATATATATTTATCTTTTGCCTTTTCACAATCACCTTGGCAAAGTACAGTAGCTACCTTCCTATCTACATTAGCGGCATTCACTCCCATAATATCAGCAACTTTTGTCGCTACTGAATTTCCTCCTACACTACAAGCAGTTGTAGGGGCTTTTCCTTCTGAAATTGCATTTGCAAGGCCATCGCATCCAGGATAACCACAAGCTCCACAGTTTGCTCCTGGAAGAGCATTTCTTATTTCATCTACCTTTGGATCTATCTTTACAACAAATACTTGAGAGGCTATAGATAAAAGAACTGCAAAAGTAAAACCTAGCCCCCCAAGGACTAGCATTGGGTTTAATATCTCATTCATCTTTTCTTCCTCCTAAACAAGTCCGCCAAAGCCTAAAAAGGCTATGGAGATTAATCCTGCAGTAATCAAGGCTATTGGAATACCTTGTAATGCTTCTGGTACATCTGCTATTTGAAGTTTTTCACGTATGCTTGATATAAGTATTAATGCAAGTATAAAACCTAATGATGCACCTATAGCATTAAAGATTGTCTGTGTTAAATCGTATCCTTCTTTTATATTAAGTATGGCTACTCCAAGTACTATACAGTTTGTAGTAATAAGTGGTAAGTAAACTCCTAATGCATTATATAATGCTGGTGATATCTTTTTGACCACAAGTTCAACAAATTGTACAAGTGATGCTATAACTAATATAAACACTATAGTTTGTAAGTAGCCAAGTCCAAGTACATCCAATATAAGTGTATGGATGAAATATGTGATAATTGAAGATAAAGTAATTACAAAAGTTACAGCTACTCCCATTCCTGCAGCAGTTTCCATTTTATTTGACACTCCTAAAAATGGACAAATACCAAGAAATCGAGCAAATACATAGTTATTGACGAATATCGTAGATACCAAAATTGCCATTACACTCATCTATATTCCCTCCTTATTTCATCTCTGCTTTATATAATCTTTGCTTTTCTTTTTTATCCCTAGCTACATTGAATAGAGCTATTAAAATACCTAGTGCTATAAAAGCTCCTGGAGGCATTACAAATAATCCTATAGGTTGAAATGATTCAGGAAACAAACTCTTGCCGAGCAAAGTTCCTGCACCAAGCAATTCTCTTACTGCTCCAAGAATTGTGATAGCCAAAGTAAAACCTATCCCTGTTCCTAAGCCATCTATTACTGAAGGTAGTATATGATTTTTGTAGGCAAAGGCCTCAGCTCTTGCTAGTATTGCACAGTTAACCACTATTAGTGGCAGAAATATTCCAAGTGATTTATATATAGGCTGTGCATATGCTTGCATAAACATCTCTATAATCGTAACAAATGTTGCTATTATTACAATAAATGCAGGTATTCGTATTTTTGTAGGTATAATATATCTAAGCATTGACACAACAAAATTAGATGCTATTAAAACTGCTGTTACGGAAAGTCCCATTGCAAAACTGTTAACTACAGTTGTAGATACAGCTAACACTGAACACATTCCTATCAATTGAACAAATATTGGATTGTCTTTTATTATTCCATTTCTAAATGTTTTAAATAAATTCACATTTACACCTCCATATATTAATTTGCGAGTTTAGTATTATATAGTTCACGAGCCATATTTACACCTTTAAGTACCCCAGTAGAGGTAATAGTAGCACCCGATATAGTATCTGTTATTTCTTCTTTTATGTCTTTCCCTTTGAATTTATCTTCGTATTCAGGGTCCGCTGCTTTAGAGCCTATTGCTTGAGTTTCTTTATGATCTAAAAGTCTCATGCCAAGTATTTGTCCATCAGCTTTAGATATAGCTGTTAGGACAATTAAATCTCCACCATATCCAGGTGTAAGTGTTTTTATTGCATAGCCTTCTAATGTTTGGTCTTTATAAGCTTCGAATATTTCAATTATTGGTTTATCAGAGATTATTTGTTTTTGTCTTTCTTCATCCATATTATTAAACTCATATCCTCCACCAAATAACTCTTCTAATGCTTTTACATTTTCTGCTATCTTTATTTCTTCTATTTTATCTTTTGTCAAGTTATTTGATACAGCTAGTACCCCTGCAGATACAACTGTAATGATTAATAGTATCATCCCAAGTTTAATTGTCTCTTTCATTTATTTCGACCTCCCAAAAATTCTCGGTCCTGTGAACTTTTCTATCAAAGGTGTTACAACATTCATAAGTAATATAGAGTAGGAAACCCCCTCTGGAAAGTTACCTTTTACTCTTATAAGAGCCGTCAGTATACCTGCGCCAACTCCTACTATTATCTTTCCCCATGGTGTTACTGGTGTAGAAGCATAATCAGTGAGCATAAAGAAAGCTCCCAAGATAAGTCCCCCACCTAAAATATGATATACAATCAAATCAGTTTCAACACCTAAAATCATTAACATAATAGCAGTAGTTGCTATATATACGATTGGGGTTTTCCAGTCAATTACCTTTCTAATTATAAGATATAATCCGCCTATTAATAAAAGTATTGCTGATGTTTCACCTATTGAACCTCCTATATTTCCAACAAACATATCCATAATTGTAGGAAGTGTTCCTGAATTATATTTCATTATTCCAAGTGGTGTTGCCCCACTCACAGCATCTGCCCCCGGAAGAACATAGTTTGACATTATACTTGGCCAAGATGCCACTAAAAATGCTCTAGCAGCTAATGCTGGATTCATAAAATTTTGTCCTATTCCACCAAAGAATTGTTTAACTACTATAATTCCAAATACTGCACCCATCATTGGTATCCACCATGGTGCATTTGCAGGTAAGTTAAAGGCAATTAAAATTCCTGTAATAACCGCACTTAAATCATTTATAGTAATATCTTTTTTAAATAATTTTTGTATTGCAGCTTCTGCCAATACTGATGATATAACAGATACAAGTATAAGTTTTAAAGCGTTAATCCCAAAGAAGTAAACTGCACCTATCATAGCAGGTACTAATGCTATAATTACATCTAACATTATCTTTTTTGTAGATTTATCTGATCTTAAATGAGGTGAAGAAGATACTATTAGCATATTATCCTCTAAAGACTCTTTTGGATTAGGGTTTATTGCATTCTCTCCCATTATCTTTCCTCCTATTTTTATGATTTTTTTCTCTTTGATAATATTTCCCTCTTAGCAAACCTAATAGATTCGGTTAAAGGTCTATTTGCAGGACATATATATGAACATGCACCACATTCCACACAGTCAAGTGCACCATATTTTTCTGCTCCTTCAAAGTCATCTTTTAAAGCATGAGCTGAAATATAAAGTGGTTGTAGATGTACGGGACACCCTTCTAAACATCTTCCACATTTAATACAAGAGCTTATCTTGCGTGGCTTAGCTTCTTCTTCTGTAAGTACAAGTATTCCACTTGATCCCTTTATAATTGGCACATCTATAGAAAATTGACTAAGTCCCATCATAGGTCCACCCATGAGTATTTTACCTGGTCTTCCTTTAAATCCTCCACAGCTTTCTATTACTTCTTTAAACGGTGTACCTATTTTGACCAATAGATTCTTTGGCTGAGTAATTCCATTTCCAGTGACAGTTACTACTCTTTCGTATAATGGTTTGCCTTCTAATACAGCATCTGCAATAGCCTTAGCTGTTCCTGCATTGTTTACAACACATCCTACATCCATTGGCAGTCCACCTGAAGGTACTTTTCTTCCAGCAATAGCATCGATAAGTCTTTTTTCATCACCTTGGGGATACTTTGTCTGTACTGTAACTATATTTATATTATCTCCTGGTAATAATGCTTCTTTAAGCGATTTCACTGCATCCATTTTATTGTTTTCAACTCCAATGTAACCTTCGTCTACTCCTAATACCTTCATCATTACCTTTAATCCAAATATTACCTTTTCAGGACTTTCTAGCATGGTCCTATGATCTGATGTCAAAAACGGCTCACATTCAGCTCCATTTATTATTACTGTGTCTATTTTTTTATCAGGCGGTGGTGATAGTTTTACATGAGTTGGAAATGCAGCTCCTCCCATACCTGTCAAGCCAGCTTCTTTTATTATTTCTAGTAGTTCTTTTGAAGATAGTTGTTCTAAGCTTCCTCTAGGATTTATATTTTCATCTAATTCATCAGTCCCATCAGTTTCTATGGCTATAGTCTTAGATTTTATCCCTGTAGGAGTAGTCATCACTATGATACTCTTTATTATACCCGCTACACTTGAATGTATAGGTGCCGATACAAAAGCAGATGCCTCAGCTATTTTTTGGCCTACTCTTACTCTGTCACCCACATTTACCAATGCTTCACATGGAGCCCCTATATGCTGTTGCAATGGAATATAAACTATACTTGGATCTTCCATAACTTCTATGGCTTTATCTTCTGTAAATTCTTTATTATGTGATACATGTACCCCACCCTTAAAAGTGAGATTGTTAAAATTCATAGCTTTCACCTCTTTATTTTTATATATAGTGAATGAATTACAATCAATTCATTCATAAACTTTGGCGCAATTAATATTATATCACTATATTGTAATGTTTTACAATGATGAATTGTGTCAACTTTTTATCAATTGATATATTGACAAAAAAAACGAATATTATTAATAATATTCGTTTTTGTGGTGCGAAGGAAGAGACTTGAACTCTCACGATGAAATCATCACTAGCCCCTCAAGCTAGCGCGTCTGCCAATTCCGCCACCCTCGCATATATAGTAAAATGATTAATATAAGATCTTATATTAATCATTTTACTATATTTATATGAAATTTACAACTATTTATTGCAGTTCTTTGGGTATATATGCATTTTCAATCCCCTTATATGGATTAAAAAAGCTTGGTTTCAATTCCCCCATGATTTTTGAATTTAAAAGTAGCGATTTGTTTTTAAAAAGCAAACTAGTATAAGGTATTTCTTCTACTATTAATCCTTGTAATTCTTTATATGTTTCTTTTTTTGCATTTCTAGACCCATTCAAGAAACTTTTTTCAAGAAGTTGATCCATTTCTTCATTTGTATAATTAATAAAATTCATTCCGTATTTTATCTGTGAACTATGAAATGCGAAGGATAAATCTGGAATTACTGACAGTTGCCAGCCAGATAATACAATATCGTAATTACCATTTTTTATTTCAGTATTTATTTGTGTCCACTGAGACTCTATTTCCTCCTTTGACGCTAATTCTTTTTCCTCATCTATTTCAGGGTATATATCAACTTTTATTCCAATTTTTTCCAAGTCATCTTTTATTATCATTGCTGTTTTTACTCTCAATGGATTCAATGTATTAGTTAAAAGTTTAAGAGAGATATCCTTACCGTCTACTTCTAATATCCCATTCTCATTTGAATCTTCTAACGCCAGTTCTTCTAACTGTTTTTTAGCCAAATCAATATTGTATCCATATTGATTTGCCTCTTCAGATAACAACCATGAATCTGGATGAAGTGGGACATCTATCTGTGTACCATGTCCAAGATAAACCTTTTCTATTATGCCTTGTCTATCAATAGCATATGTAATAGCTTTTCTTAAAACCTTTCCACTTTCTTCAGAAAATATTTTCTTATCAAAATTAAACCCTAAAAATTCATAATTTGAAGATATAAAGTCTATTAATCTTATTGTATCTTCTTGTTTGTATTTATCCCAATCTACCCCTATAGTAGTAGCCACATTTACTTCTCCAGTTTCAAATGCTTGTAATATATCCTCTTCACTATCAAAGACTTTCCCCACTACTCTATCTATATACGCCCTTGAATCTCTAAAGTCTTCATTTGCAGTTAATGTTATTTGCTTCATCTTTTCATACTTATCAAATTTAAAAGGTCCTGTTCCTACAGGATTATAATCTTCTATTTCTAAAGCCTTCGCATAAGATGAGTTTCCAGAATTCCCAAATATATGACTAGGAATAATAGGAAATGTAAGTACTTCTAAATTATTGCTAAAAGCACGATCAAATTTAATAGATAAATTTTGCTCATCAACTTCAACTATATCTAATATTCTTCGTATATCTGAAGGTCTATATGAGCCTATAGAGTTTTCAAACATTTCTTTGTACACGCTATTGGCATTTGCATATTTTATAGCATTTACTGTAAATAGTACGTCTTCCGACTTTAGTGTTTCTCCATCATGCCAAAGTATATTGTTTTTTAATTTGATATCAATAGTTCTACCATCTTCTTTTATCTCATAGCTCTCAGCTAATTGATTTTCTACATTTAAATCTTCACCAAATTCAAACAGACCTTCAAATATTAGTTTACTAAAGAAATAGTAGCTATTATTTTCTGTCATCAATGGATTTAAAGTATTAAAAGTAGTAAGTGGCAATACAACTTCTCCACCTATTTCCGGTATATACTCTGTTTCATTTGTAACATCTTCCTTTGCTTTGCTATCATCTACATCATTTTGATTTAATTGACATCCATTCAGTATTCCTACCATCAATACTAAAACCAGTAAAAATATAATTTTCTTTTTCACTTTCACACCTCATCTTTATAGTTTCTTATATCATTTTACAAATTGTTTTATAATATTTCTCATATAGTTTGATATTTCAACGTAGATATTATCTTGTTCAGTATCGTTAAAATAAGTTTTATAAATAGTGCTATATATTTTATAATTGTGCTTTACTTTAACTAGATATTTTTCAGTTTCTTCAAAAGGAATATTTGATATATTTTTACCATCTTGACAATATTCTTCATTTTGAAGCCATTTGTTCAGATTGCCACTTCCTGCGTTATATGCAATAAGCACATGGTCTAAATCACTATCAAATTCACTTTTAAGTCTGTCTAAATACCAGCTTCCTATCATTATATTTGTTTCAGGTTGAAATAGCAGTTCTTCGCTATAATCTTCTATATTTAACTCTTCGCTTGCCCATTTACCCGTTTGTGAACTTATTTGCATTAATCCCCTTGCAGCTTTTGGGGATATAGCTTGTTTGTCGTAGCTGCTCTCTACATTTATTATAGATGCAATTAAGTATGGATCTAAATCATACTGCTTTGCATATTTTTTTATTGTCGAATTATATCCTACTGGATATTTCATATTTAGATAAACAAACCCTAAAATTAATATCACTATTAAAAATATTATGATTTTAATTATTCTTTTTAATTTTTTCATTTTCCTTTTCAAAAAAATACTCCCTTCAAAGATTATACTCTTTTACATAGTTTATCTATCTGTTTTTCCAGTTCTTCTATTGTTCTACTATTATCTAAAATCTCTGAAGCCATCTTTGTCTTTTTTTCTATGTCTATTTGAGAGTTTATCCTAGCTATAGCACTTTCCTCTGAGATATTATCCCTTTTTGTTATCCTTTGAATTTGAGTTTGATGATTTGCATATACAAGCCAGATTTCATCAAATAGAATACCATGTTCTTTCAATTTGTCATATTCCTCAAATAAAAGAGGTATATCTAAAAATACAATATTATATTTTACTGACATTTCATCTACTAATCGTTTCATTCTTATAAAAATATGTGAATGTACAATATTATTTAGTTTTGTTCTCTTTTTATTGTCATTAAATATTATATTTCCAAGCATCTTTCTGTCTAGACTTCCATCTTCTCTCAATACCTTACTTCCAAATTCTTCTACTAGCATTTTATATGCTGGCATATCTTTTTCTACTACTTCTCTAGCTATTTTATCTGCATCTAATACAGCATAACCCTTTTCTTTTATAAATTTAGTAACGGTTGATTTCCCAGTACCTATACCACCAGTAATTCCTATTAAAATAGTTTTATTTTGTATCATACCAACTATCTCCCACTTGTAAATCCACAGTTAAAGGCACATTTAATTTGATGCAATTTTCCATTATATCCTTCATCAAAGTCTTAACTTCTTCAACTTCATCCTTTGTAGCTTCTATTATTAATTCATCATGGATTTGTAATATAAGCTTTGATTTTAATTTTCTGTTTTTAATTTCATTATATACCTTGACCATTGCTATTTTAATAATATCTGCAGCTGAACCTTGAATTGGCGTATTCATAGCTATTCTCTCACCAAAAGACCTTATATTAAAGTTCTTTGCCTGAAGTTCTGGAATATATCTCCTTCTATGAAGTATAGTTTCAACGTATCCCTTCTCTTTTCCATCAATTACTATATCTTCCATATATTTTTTTACATTTTTATAGTTTTCAAGATAATTATCTATATACTGCTTAGATTCTTTTCTCGGTATGTTTAGATCCCTAGATAAACCATAATCAGATATTCCGTATACAATTCCAAAATTAACAGCTTTAGCCCTACTTCTCATATTGCTATCTACGTCCTCTTTTGCAACTCCAAATACTTGAGATGCAGTCTTTGTATGGATATCTTCATTGTTTTTAAAAGCCTCGATGAATTTCGGATCGTCTGATATATGTGCAAGCACTCTAAGTTCTATTTGAGAATAGTCTGCATCTATTAATAAGTGATTACTATCTTTTGCTACAAAAGCTTTTCTTATTTTTCTTCCATCTTCTGTTCTAATAGGTATGTTTTGAAGATTTGGTTCAGTGCTACTTATTCTTCCTGTAGTAGTTATTGTTTGATTAAATGATGAATGTATTCTATGTGTATCTTCATTTATTAACGCAAGTAATCCATCTATATAGGTAGATTTAAGCTTTACAATTTGCCTATATCTTAAAACTTTTTCAATTATAGGATGTTTATCTTGCAATTTCTCTAGTACTTCAGCATTAGTTGAATATCCAGTTTTAGTCTTTTTTATAACTGGCAACTCAAGTTTTACAAATAATATTTCTCCCAGTTGTTTTGGAGAATTTATATTGAATTCACTCCCCGACATATGATGTATTTCATCAGTCAATGATTTAATTTCAGTATCTAGGTCATACCCAATTTTTTCAAGTTCTCTTCCATCTATATAAAAACCATAGTATTCCATACTAGCTAGTACTTCTACTAGTTTTAGCTCTATATCATAGTATAGATCAATCATATCTTGTTCTTTTATTATGTCCTTCATGTTTGTCTCTACACCAAATGCCGTCTCTATTATAAAAGAAATATATTCTGCCATTTGAATATCATTTAAATCCTTAAATGTTTTTTTGTTTTTACCTTTACCTAATAATTCCTCTTCATCTAGTCCATAGTATCCCAAGTACTCTTTGCTTATCTCATTAACAGAATATGAAGACTGTGAAGGATCTATCAAGTACTTAGCTATCATAGAATCGAAAGCTACATTTTCTATTTCAATTCCAATTCTTAAAAGAATTACTATATCATTCTTTAAATTGTGTCCTATCTTTTCAATACTTGAATCTTCAAATACAGCTTTAAATGATTCAGTAAATACATCTATTTCGTCTTTGTTGTCAAATAATATAATATTTGTCAACTTTTGATCAGTTTTAATTCCAACCGCGATTATATTATCCTCTATGTAATTTTGGTTAGAAAGCATAAACTTAAAACAAAATTTTTTTTTATTCTTTATATCCTCTAATATATCAATATAATTAGATCCTTCTATTATATTGTAACTACATGGAACATATTCCTCTTTTATAGAGTATTCTTGTGATACCTTATTTATTAAACTATTAAACTCTAGATCTTCAAACAATTTAATAAGTTTTTCTGAGTTTGATTCTTTTACTTTTATATCTTCAATTTCTATTTCTAATTTAATATTAGTTATTATTTCTCCAAGCTTTCTACTTAAAAATGCTATGTTTTTATTTTCAATTAAATTTTCTTTTAGTTTTTTACCACTTATATCATCTATATTTTCATATATTTTTTCCATAGTATCATACTTTTGAAGTAATTTTAATCCTGTTTTTTCTCCAATTCCTGGAACCCCTGGAATATTATCTGATTTATCTCCCATTAAGCCTTTAAGATCTATTAATTTTTCTGGAGTTATTCCATATTTCTCTATTATTGCATCTCTATCATATTCCTCCATTTCTGTTATTCCCTTTTTGGTGATTAATACTTTTGTAGTATCTGTAGCAAGTTGTAAATAGTCTTTATCACCAGTAACAAGCAACACATCTAGTGATTTATCTTCTCCTATTTTAGCCAATGTACCTGCTATATCATCAGCTTCATATTCGCTCATCTCAAGATATTTTATATTCATAGCATCTAAGATTTCTCTTACAATAGGAAATTGTTGAATTAATTCTGAAGGTGTTTTTTGCCTTTTAGCTTTGTATTCTTTATATTCTTTGTGCCTAAATGTAGGGCCTTTCTTATCAAACGCTACACATATATAGTCTGGATTTTGTTCTTCTTTTACTTTGTAGAGCATAGTTAAAAACCCATATACTCCATTTGTATATATTCCGCCTTTTGTAGTTAATAAAGGTAGGGCATAAAATGCTCTGTATATCAATGAACTACCATCAATCACCATTAATTTTTTTCTGTCCATCATCTCACTCCATTCAATACTTCATATATTCTAGTATACATTAAATAGACTCATCAGTAAACGATCTAAAATAAATTCTTGCTTAATTATCATATTTGTGCTAATATATTTCTTGTAGCAGTTTTGCCGGTGTGATGGAATTGGCAGACGTAGTGGACTCAAAA
>CAYRYO010000016.1:0-33715 GCA_964428475.1 uncultured Tissierellaceae bacterium | reverse complement strand
ATAACCTGCTAAATTTAGCAGGTTACCATTGATCAATTTTTTCACCCAATACTACTATGTTTTCCATCTCATGTTTTTTTTCTCTTAGCATTAAATTTGATACAGATTCAGCTACATCAGCTCCATTATATAATACATTGTAGAGTTCAGATGTAATTGGCATATCTATATTGTGTTTTTCACCTAATTTATATGCTGATTTAGTAGTTTTTATTCCCTCTACTACCATGCCCACTTTTTTTATAGAATCTTCTACTGTATTTCCTTGACCAATCAGTATCCCCGCTCTTCTATTTCTACTGTGCATACTAGTACATGTAACTATAAGATCTCCAATCCCTGAAAGCCCAGAGAAAGTCTCTGCTCTAGCTCCCATAGCTACACCAAGCTTAGACATTTCAAAGATACCTCTTGTCATTATTGCTGCTTTTGTATTGTCGCCAAATTTTAGCCCATCTGATATCCCTGCACCAAGTGCAATTACATTTTTAAGTGATCCACCAAGTTCTACTCCTACTACATCTGGATTGGTATAGACTCTAAATACAGGAGTGATGAATATCTCTTGTATATATTCTGCAATTTTTTTATTATCTGAGGCAGATACAACTGTAGTAGCCATATCTTTCGAAACTTCTTCTGCATGTGAAGGTCCTGATAATACTGCATATTTATTATCTGGTAAAATTTCACCTACTATTTCAGATATCCTAAGTAAACTTTCATTTTCAATTCCTTTTGATACATTTACGATTATTTGGTCTTTCTTTATATATTTTTTTGCATTATTTAATACTTCTCGAACACCATGAGTTGGCACTGACATCAAGATAATATCTTTACCACGAATAGTTCTCTCCATATCATCTATTACTTCAAGGTTATTTGGAAATAATGCATCTGGAAGATATCTCTTATTGTACCGTGTTTCTTTTATTTCATCAATTTGATTTTTTCTCCTCATCCACATCTCTACATCATAATTTTTGTTTGCTAAAAGTATTGCTAGTGCACTTCCCCAACTTCCACCACCTAATACTCCTATTCTTTTTTCCATCTAATACACCTACCTATCTTTATTTCAACTTTTACTACTTAGTTTATTTTCTTTGCCCTTTAACAACCTAACTATATTGCTCCTATGTCTAAATATCGATAAAAATGCTAATACTAAAGTAGTATAAAACAAATGATTGCTAACATTACCCATTAATATAAAGCTTGCAATCGGAGCAACTACTGTAGCCGTTAAAGAGCCCAGGCTTACATACTTAGTAAAAATAATTACACTTACACCTACTATCAAACAAATAAGTCCCAGTTTCCAGTTTAATATAGTCAATACTCCCAAAGAAGTCGCTATACCTTTGCCTCCTTTGAATTTTAAAAATACAGGCCAATTATGTCCAAGTACAACAAATAAGGCCCCCAAATATCTACCTTCTTCTCCCATAATATATTGACTAATGAGTACAGCTAAGATTCCCTTAGCTATATCTATTACAAAGGTTAATATCCCTATTTTTTTTCCAAATACCCTAAGGGCGTTTGTAGTACCCGCATTCCCACTACCATATTCTCTTATATCTATTTTCTTAACAAATCTACCTAAAAAATATGCTGGTGAAAAGCATCCCATTAAATAAGCTATAAAAATAGTTAATACTATCTCCATATTTACTCACCCTTTTCCCTAAAGCCTATTTGTATAGGAACACCGTCAAATCCAAAATGATTTCTAATCTGATTTTCTAAATATCTCACATATGAAAAATGCATAAGTTCCTTATCGTTTACAAATATTACAAATTTTGGTGGTTTAACAGATACTTGAGTCCCGTAGTAAATCTTTGATCTTTTCCCTTTGTCGCTAGGGGGTTGATTCATCAGCACTGCTTGATTTATTATATCATTTAGTACACCTGTTTTTATTCTTAGATTGTAGTTGTTATTTACAAGATTTATCATTTGAAGAAGTTTATTTACCCTTTGTCCTGTTACTGCTGATATAAATACAATTGGTGCATAAAGAATAAAGCCTAGTTTTTCTCTTATGTCTTTAGTAAATCTATTTACTGTATTTGTATCTTTATCTATCAAGTCCCATTTGTTAACAGCAATAATCATGCCCTTGCCATTGTCATGAGCATATCCTGCTATTTTTGTATCTTGTTCAGTAATTCCTTCCATTGCATCTACTACAAGAACACAAATATTAGATCTATCTACTGCTGCTAATGTTCTAACTACCGAATATCTCTCTACATCTTCGTATATTTTGTTTTTCTTTCTAAGTCCAGCAGTGTCAATAAATATATATCTTTCATCTTCATAATCTACATAAGAATCCACTGCATCTCTTGTCGTACCTGGAATATTAGTAACTATAACCCTTTCTTCGCCTAATATACTATTTATAAGAGATGACTTTCCTACATTTGGTTTTCCTATAAGAGATACCTTTATTATATCTTCATCGTATTCTGTATCTTTTTCTTCGGGGAAGTTTTTTACTATCTCATCTAGTAAATCACCCAGACCTAGTCCTTGTTCTGCTGATATTACAATGGGTTCTCCTAGTCCAAGTTCATAAAACTCATAAATACCATCCATTTTATTTGGATTATCTATTTTATTGCATCCTAATACAATTCTTTTCCCTGATTTTCTAAGTATATCTCCTACTTCTTTATCAACATCATTTAAACCTTCTTTTCCATCTACTACAAATAAGATTACATCAGCTGTATCTATAGCAACTGCTGCTTGTTTTTTTATATTACTCATTATTATTTCTTCATTGCTAGGTTCGAGTCCTCCTGTATCGATCACAGTAAAATAATTTCCAAGCCATTCTCCCTCAGCATATATTCTATCTCTAGTTACTCCTGGTGTATCTTCTGTAATAGCTATTCTCTTTCCAACAATTTTATTAAATAATGTTGATTTCCCTACATTTGGCCTTCCAACAATACAAAGTACTGCTCTATCCATAAAATCACCTCAAATTTATTATTTTATTCACTAAGTCTTTTCCATCTACTTTAGATATTTTTACAGGTATATTTAAACTTTTTCTTACATCCTCTATAGTTAAGTCATCTAAAAATACTTCTTCGTCGCTTTTCATCATACTTCTAGGAAGTATGATTTCATTTGCACCTGTATATTTTTTTAATTGTTCTATTAAGTCAATTGCAGTGACAAGTCCTACCACAGTTATAGTTTCTCCAAAAAAATTATTAATTATCGGAACTACTGTTATATTTATGTTTTTAAATTTATTCATTATCATATTTGCTATCTTTTCCATAAATAATTTAGCTAATGTTCCCGTTGCTATTATAACACGTTTATGGCCAATTTCTAAATTATCTATTTTATTTAATTCTATACACACTTCATCCTCTAATGATTTCATAAGTCCAACGCCATTTTCAAGTTGGGGAAACCCTTCATATTCTTCTATAGCGGGGAGTTCTCTTTGTGTAATAGCATAAAATTCATCGCTTGCAAAGACAAATCTTGTACCCAGATTTTCAAAATACTCCCTTTGCTTATCTTCTATAAAGTTTAAAAAGTCATCTGATAGTTCTCTATTAAAAGGCCTTACTTTCTTTAAGTTTTCTCTATATTTTGTAATCCCAATGGGCACAACTGCAATAGATTTAACCGTTGGATACAATTTACTTAAATCTTCCAATGTCCTTTGGAGCTCCTCTCCATCATTGACATCTGGCACTAATACTATCTGACAATTCACTACTAATCCCACCTCATGAAATTTTTTTAATATTTCATAAACTTTCCCAGCATTCTTATTGTTTAACATCTCAACCCTTAGTTCTGGATTTGTAGTATGCACACTTACATTTATTGGACTCAATCTGTAATCTATTATTCTATTTATTTCTTCGTCACTCATATTTGTCAGGGTAATAAAATTTCCTTGAAGAAACGAAAGTCTTGAATCATCATCTTTAAAATACAATGTTTCTCTCATATTTTCCGGCAATTGATCTATAAAACAAAATATACATTTATTTTTACAAGATTTAGCCTTGTCAATAAGAGAATTCGCAAAAGCTATGCCTAAATCTTCATCATAATCTTTTTCTATTTCAATCTCCCAAATATCACCATTCTCTTTTTCTATTCCAATAACTATATAATCATCAGATATCAAATATTTATAATCAAGTATATCTTTTATAGGAGTTCTATTAATAGATAATAGTATATCCCCTATCTCCAGACCAATTTCTTCAGCTATGCTACCCTTAGAAACTTCTTCTATTATGTTTTTATCTTCATTTATATTTTTAAGCTCCATTTTGCACCTCATTTAATTTATAACATAAAGCCATTGTATTATATAGTATAACATATGTAAATACAAAGCCTACAGAAATATCTGTAGGCTGATTTTTCTCTTAGTATAGTGGATGTTTTGCGCAGAGATTAGATACCATTGCTTTTATCTTATCTTCATCTCTATTTTCTTCAAGTGCTAATGCCATTATCTTAGCAATTTCTTTCATATCTTGTTCTTTCATTCCTAGAGTTGTCATAGCAGGTGTACCTATTCTAACTCCTGAAGTTACAAATGGTGATTCTGGATCAAAAGGAATAGTATTCTTATTCGTTGCAATACCTATATCTTCTAATAATGCCTCTGCAACTTTACCAGTTAATCCTTTGTTTCTTACATCTATTAAAATCAAATGATTATCAGTGCCACCTGATACTAGACGGAAATCATTTTTAATTAATTCTTCTGCAAGTACCTTTGCATTTTTAACTACTTGTTCTTGATAAGTCTTAAAATCATCTTTTAATGCTTCCCCAAAACTAACTCCTTTTGCAGCTATTATATGCATAAGAGGTCCACCTTGTATTCCAGGGAATATTGCCTTGTCAATAGCTTTCGCATATTCAGCTTTACAAAGAATCGCTCCACCTCTAGGTCCTCTAAGTGTTTTATGAGTAGTAGTGGTCACAAAATCAGCATATGGAACTGGACTTTGGTGAAGGCCTGCTGCTACTAATCCCGCGATATGAGCCATATCAACCATTAAATAAGCCCCTACTTCATCTGCTATTTCTCTAAATTTTTTGAAGTCAATCTCTCTCGGATAAGCACTAGCTCCTGCTACTATCATCTTTGGTTTTTCTTTTATAGCAATTTCTTTTACAGCTTCATAATCTATAGTTTCAGTTTCTTTATCTACTCCATATGGAATAAAATTATAATATGTTCCTGAAATATTAACTGGACTTCCATGAGTTAAATGTCCACCTTGAGACAAGTTCATTCCTAAAACTTTATCTCCAGGTTTTAAAATTGCAAAATATACACCTATGTTTGCATTAGAACCAGAATGTGGTTGAACATTTACATGTTCTGCACCAAATAATTCCTTCAATCTATCGCGAGCTAGATCCTCAGCCATATCAACAACTTCGCATCCACCGTAATATCTCTTTCCTGGATATCCCTCAGCGTATTTGTTTGTTAAATAGCTACCAGCAGCTTCTAATACAGCTTTGCTGACAAAGTTCTCTGAAGCAATTAATTCAATGTGGCTTTGTTCTCTACTTAGTTCCATTTCTACAATCTTCATCATTTCAGGATCTACATTTTTTAAATTATTAAAATTCATAGTAAATCTCCCTTCAATTTTATATTTAGTATTTAATTTATTACAAAAACATATATAATATAATTAATACCAGTTTATACTATCTAATACTATTATATAGTTATATACTGATATTTACAAGATTATTTATCTAGGTGGTGATTAAATGAATGATTCTATAGTCAAAAATAAAAGCGAAGCTAAAAACTTATTGATATTAGCTACTTTAGCAGGTGAAATAATGTTAAAAAGCGGTGCTGAAACATATAGAGTAGAAGACACTATTACAAGAATCTGTAGAGCTAAAAGCAATATAAAATTTGCAGAGTCTTTTGTAATACCAACGGGTATATTTATATCTATAGAGTATGAAGATGATTTAATATCTTATATAAAAAGAATTAAATCAATTTCAATAGATTTAAATAAAATAGATATGGTCAATGAATTTTCAAGAAAATTTGTATCAAATAATTTAAATATAAATGATAGCTTCAGTGAATTAAAAAAAATAAATAAATTTATGATATATAAGAATATATTTAAAAATATATTTGGAGCCCTAGCATGTGGTTTCTTTGCATTGTTATTTAAAGGTAGTATGGGTGATGCACTAGGAAGCTTTCTATCCAGTTTTGTAGCATTATCAGTTTTAAGTAGATTTATAAAATACAAGCTTACTTTTTTCTTAAATAATATAGTGGGGTCTATCGTTATGTCAATTTTATCTATTATATTTTTAAAAGTTGGTCTAGGCCAAAATCTTGATATAATGATAATAGGGTCTATTATGTGTCTAGTTCCTGGAGTGGCTATTACAAATGCAGTTAGGGATACTATGTCAGGTGACTATTTATCTGGATTATCTATAGGAATGGAAGCAGTATTTTCAGCTCTTTCTATAGCACTAGGCGTAGGTATAATTTTAAGTATTTACTCAAGGGGAGTGTTTTAAATGAATATAATAAAAGAAATAATACTATCAGCATTTTCTACAATGGGAATCGCAATACTCTTTCGTTCTCCAAAAAATACTGTCTTTTTTGCAGGACTTATTGGAGCTTTAGCCTGGGGTGTATTTTCTATGACCTTAAATATCTTTCAAAACATTGTAGCTTCATCATTTTTGGCTGCGCTTACCGTGGGCATCTCCGGAGAGTACTTTGCAAGATATACAAAAAAACCAGCTACTTTGTATGTTACTCCGGGAATTGTACCCTTAGTACCTGGCGCTGGAATGTATTATACAATGCTATTTCTTATTGAAAATGATTATACCGCTGCAATTACTAAAGGTTCAGAAACCTTTTTTATTGCAGCGGCTATATCTATGGGAATAATTGTATCTTCTGCTTTTTCAAGATCTATTAAAAGAGTTAAATCCAAAATTTAATTTTGCTTTGTGTATTTCACCATTATATCTACTAATTTATCTAAATCATCGTTGGTTTCACCATTTTTCACATAGTTTTCTATGCATGTTTTTATATAGTTCTCAAGTATTACTCCTCCTGCACTATTCAGAGCAGATCTAGCTGCTGAAACTTGAACCAATATATCTCCACAAAACTGTTCTTCTTCCACCATCTTTTGAATACCTTTTATTTGGCCTTCTATCCTTCTAAGCCTTTTTATCACTGCATCTCTATCAATCATGCTATGCCTCTTTTCTATATAATCTTTGTCATCACAATAGTATTGTTTTCTTTTTTCCCAAATGCATTGTCGAATATCCTAACAAAAAAATATCCCAAAGCAAGACAAATAAGCCCTAAAGCAAAACTCATCGGCTCATAGTTTGCTATCCCCATATTTTTAAATATTTTAATTCCAGAAAATATTCCTATTAGCATAAGTGTAAAAGGAACAAAATATACTATCATAGTTAGTTTTAAAATATCTCCTGTCTTTCCTTTTATTTCAACTCGATCGCCTACTTGTGCATTTATATTGTTTTTAAGAACAATAACATGCCCAGGAGTGTCACAGCTGCTACCGCAACCTTTACAGTTGTCACCTCAACCAGACACTCGCTTAACCTCTATCTCTGCTAAATCATTATATACTTTTTTAATTACTCCTATTTGTTCCAAGTTATACACCTCCTATAATACAATGTCCTTAATCACTTCTGATGCTATTATAAAGCCAACTACTGAAGGAACAAAGGAAACACTTCCTGGAATAGCTTTTCTGAGATTTTCACTTTCAAGATTTACTAAAAGAGGAAGTTCTTCTGAATAAACTACCTTTAAAGAATCTACACCTCTTTTTTTAAGTTCTCTTCTCATGACTCTTGCTAAAGGACATACTCTTGTATTGTATATATCTGCAACTTTAAGCATAGTAGGATTGAGTTTATTTCCTGCTCCCATAGAACTAATAATACTTATATCTCTTTTTTTACACTCCATTATTAAATCTATTTTCGAAGAAACCATATCAATTGCATCTACTACATAGTCATATTCACTTGATAACAGTCTGTCCCTAGAATCTTTATTGTAGTTTTCCTTGTATATTTCTACTTCTATATTAGAATTTATTGTTAGTATCCTGTCCTTCATTGCATCTACCTTATACATACCTATTGTGCTTTCAGTGGCATGTATTTGTCTATTGATATTTGTTACATCTACCCTGTCATAATCTATTAATATAATTTTACCTACTCCAGTCCTTACAAGCCCTTCAACTACAAATGACCCAACTCCTCCAATTCCAAAAACTGCAACTGTTGAATCTTGAAGCTTATCCATCCCCTCTGACCCAAGTAGCAATTCAGACCTTTGAAAACTATTATTCATTTAACTCTCCTTTTACTCTTTTGCTATATTTATATTAATATGGATTTCTTCTAGTTGTTTTTCAGACACACCCGTTGGAGCATCTGTGAGCAAGCAAGTTGCAGACTGTGTCTTTGGAAATGCAATTACATCTCGTATGTTTGAAGTATTTGATAAAAGCATTACAAGTCTATCAAAACCATATGCAATTCCACCATGAGGAGGCGTACCAAATTTGAAAGCTTCTAATAAAAATCCAAACTTCTCCCATGCTTGTTCTTCTGTGAATCCCAAAGCTGTAAACATTTTCTTTTGAAGGTCTGAATTGTTTATTCTAATACTTCCCCCACCTATTTCGTCCCCATTTATAACTATATCATAGGCTTTAGCTCTTACCTTCTCTGGATCTGTATCTAATAAATCTATATCTTCATCCATAGGATGGGTAAAAGGATGATGTTTGGCAACATATCTATTTTCTTCTTCATCAAATTCAAAAAGTGGAAACTCAGTTATCCAAACAAGGTTTAAATCTTCGTCATCTACTAATTCAAGTCTTTTAGCTACTTCATTTCTAAGATTTCCTAAACTACTATAAACAGTATTTATCTTATCCGCTACAAATAGAAGCAAATCTCCCTTTTCACCATTTAATTTATCTAATATATATTGGAACTCATCTTCTGTTAAGAACTTTTTAATTGGGGAGGTAATTCCATCATCTGTGAGTTTTATCCAAGCTAAACCTTTTGCACCATAAGTTTTAACGTATTCTTCAAGAGAAGATATGTCTTTTCTAGTGAATTTATCGCCATATCCCTTTATATTAATCCCTTGAACAGATCCACCATCCTTAACAGTTCCACTAAATACTTTAAATTCACTACTTGAAACTATCTGTGAAATGTCTTTTAATTCAAAGCCAAATCTTAAATCTGGCTTATCAACTCCAAATCTTTTCATTGCTTCACTATATGTCATCTGCCTAATTGGAAGTTCAATTTCAACTCCCTTTAACTCTTTAAATACATTGTATAGAAGTTTTTCATTTATAGATATTATATCTTCAACTTCAACAAAGCTCATTTCAATATCAACTTGAGTAAATTCTGGTTGTCTGTTTGCTCTTAAATCCTCATCTCTAAAGCATTTAACTATTTGATAATACCTATCCATTCCTGAAACCATTAAAAGTTGTTTCATTAGCTGTGGTGACTGTGGAAGTGCATAAAATTCTCCTGGGTTTACTCTGCTAGGAACCAAATAATCTCTAGCTCCTTCAGGAGTTGGTTTTGTAAGCATAGGAGTCTCAATTTCTATAAAATCATTTGTATCTAAAAAATTTCTTACAGTTCTAGCAGTCTTTGCTCTTAACTTTAATGTGTTTTGCATAGAAGGTTTCCTAAGATCAAGATATCTATATTTAAGTCTCATATTTTCACTTACATTATCATTGTCCTTTATATATATAGGAGGAGTCTCTGATGTATCCAATATCTTAAAATCTTTTACAAGCAGTTCTACTTCTCCAGTAGGTATGTCTTCATTTATAGACTCTCTTATTCTAACTATTCCATCTATAGCTATTACATATTCACTTCTAAGTTTTTCTGCCTTTTCAAACAACTCATCACTCAGAGTATCATCAAATACAATTTGCGCTATACCCGTAGTATCCCTTAAATCTACAAATATAATGCTTCCTAAATTGCGCTCTCTTTGTACCCAACCCATTAAAACTACATGTCTACCATTATCTTCTCGCCTTAAGCTTCCGCACATATCAGTTCTTTTCATGTTTCCCATATTTTCTATCATATTGATTCCTCCTAAAGATAAAACCAGTTGGTTTATTTGATTATTCTATTGTATTAAAGTATTCTACGAATTCTTTGTCAGAAGTATTTATATGCCTTGCAAACCATTCAATAATAATTACTTTCAAATCATTGAATAAGTCTTCATTTATTTCATTTTTCTCTACTCTTAAATAAAGTTTATATATTTCTTCTACAAATAAATTATGTTGTCTCCTATGTTCTATAAATTCACTGTATTGGTTTTCTAACATTAGTTGTTCTTCATCTGAAAAATGATTATTCGTATAACACATTAAAAAGCTTATTACCTCTTCTAAATCTTCTATATCTGTATCTTCACCCATATCAAAGATTTCATTGGATTTGTCAAAGATAGATTTGTGTTGCATATCTATTGATTTTACACCTGTTTCTAATTCATCATTCCACCATAGCATATAAATCATCCTTTCTATTATAAATTTTCTATTATTTGCTGCTTCCTCCCATTTAAATCATCTACCCTATTTATATATTCATTTAAACTTTTAAAATTTGGTAATCTAATTATTTTATCTTCTTTTTTATCATAAATCTTAGATACAGCCCCCATACCAACACCAATAATAGTTTGTTTTTCTTCCATCATTACCATATTATATATACATTCTTTGCCTTTCTTTGCAAATCCAATATTTTCTAGATTCCCTAGTATCCTCTTTTGTCTATATAAATAATATGGTAATAGTTGCATATTATTTGCATATTTAAGAGCAATATTAAACATGTTTTCCAAAGAAATTTGATGTTCCCGGGAATAGTCTATAGAATTATCTTTTAATTTGGATCCTCTTTTTAATGATAGAGTATGAACAGTTAAATTATCTGGACCTAGCTTTGATATCTCTTTCATAGTATTTGTAACATCATTTTCATCTTCTCTAGAAAGACCAATAATCAAATCCATGTTTATAGATTCAAAACCTATATCTTTAGCTGTTTTATAAGCATCTATAATATCTTTTACAGTATGCTTCCTTCCTATTTGGATTAAAGTCTTATCATTCATAGTTTGAGGATTTATACTTATTCTCTTTATATTATTTTTGTTTAACATTTCTAAATAGTTTTTATTTAAAGTATCCGGTCTACCAGCTTCTACAGTGAATTCCCTTATATTATTTTCACCAAAATTAGAATATACAGCTTGAATTATTCTCTCTAAATATCTTTTAGATATAGATGTAGGCGTTCCACCCCCAATATAAACTGTATTTATATATTTGTTTTCCATTATTCTTTTTATGCTATTTATTTCATAAATCAATTTTTCTATGTATTTTTCTATTTGATACTCATAGTTATTGATTGATAATGACGGGAATGAACAATATTTACATTTAGAGGGACAAAAAGGTATACTTATATATAGACTATATTCATCCCTAATTGGATAGATATAGTCTCTTTGAATTTCTACAATATTCATCATTAAGTCTATCTTATTTTGATGCAATTTGTATTCTTTTTTTAATATTTCTTTGATTCCATTCTTTGAAGTATCTTTATTTATTAAATCATGAACAATTTTCATAGGTCTAACACCAGTAAGTATACCCCATGGAGTATCTAAATCTGATAAAGCTTTTAGAACTGAAAACAAGGATTTTCGAATTGCAATCCTAATCTTTTTTTCTATTGTTTCTCCATTTATCTTTATCATTCCAATTTCTTCTTCATTAGATGCAGAAAGTTTATCATCTAAATATAGCTTTGTATTTGCAAAATATTTATCCTCTTTTTTATACAATAAGCTTTCTATCAATATTCCTTCCCCTAGATACTCATCCATATCTTCAATTGTCTTTATTTTAGAATCTGGGAAAAAAACCTTTATTAAATTGTATAAACTATATTGCTGATTATGATCTCTTATTAAAAGATATATCATTATTTCACCTTGCTTAATATTATTTTACATATGGATTGTTTTTCTTTTCATCTCCTATTGTCGAAGGGGCACCATGTCCTGGAAATATTTTGGTCTTGTTACTATATATTAATATCTTAGATTTAATTGAGCGTATAATAGTATTAAAATTCCCACCATAAAGATCTGTTCTTCCAATTGATCCCTGGAACAATGTATCTCCTGTTATAATATTATCTTCAACTTTTAAGGATATTCCACCTCTTGTATGTCCAGGCGTATGGATTACTAGCATTTCACTGTCTCCAAATTTTATTATATCTCCATCTTTTAAAAGCCTATCTGGCTCAACTTCAACCTTGTTCATAGGCATTGCATTAGAAAGATTAATATTTGCATCTATTAACATTTCTCTATCATCTTCGTGTATCATTATCTTAGCATCAAGTTTATCCTTTAGATCTACCAAACCACCAATATGATCTGCATGTCCGTGTGTTAACACTATACTTTCTACATTGATATTTTTCTCTTCAATCACTTTCATTATATCATCAACATCTCCACCTGGGTCTACTACAATACCGTCCAGTGTTGTTGAATATACTATATAGCAATTAGCTGCGTATATACCAGCGGCCATTCTTATTATCTTCAATTTCAAATCCTCCTAAAAGTTCTTTTTACTATCTAACATAATAGTCACAGGTCCATCATTTATTAAACTAACTTTCATATCTGCTCCAAATATGCCATTTTCAATCTTTAATCCACTAGTTTTTAATCTATCTAAAAATTCTTCGTACAATTTTTCTCCAATATCTGGAGGTGCTGAGGCTGTAAAACTTGGTCTTTTGCCTTTTCTCACATCCCCATACAAAGTAAATTGAGAAACTACTAGTATTTCCCCATTGATATCTTCAATTGATAAATTCATCTTGTCAGCTTGATCTTGAAAAATTCTAAGCCCTAATACCTTATTTATCATGTATTCTAAATCTTTTTCATCATCTTCAGTGCCTACTCCTAAAAAAATCAAAATTCCTTTCTTTATCTCTGCCACTACTTCTTTTTCTACTTCTACACTTGCATTATTTACTCTTTGTACAATTATTCTCAAAATATCACTCCTAAGCAGTTACTCTATATACATCAATTATACTCTCTATCCTTTTTATCTTCTTCATCAATTTTTTCAAGTCTTCTATATCTTTTATTTCAAGTGTTAAGTTGACTATCGCTATTCTATCTTTATCAGTTCTAGCATTTAAACCCATAAGACCTATATCAGCTTCAGTTATCTTTTTGGTTATCTCAGATAATAAGCCAAATCTATCGGTCGCTCTAATTTGTATTTCTGCAGGATAAGATGATACCTTCTCATTATCCCAACTTACTTCTATAAACCTTTCAGTGCCTTGAGAACTGCTAATATTAGGACAATCTGTCCTATGTATAGCAACTCCCCTGCCTTTAGTGATAAATCCTATGATTTCATCACCTGGGACTGGATTGCAACATTTTGCAAATCTAACCTTTATATTGTCTACACCTTTTATATTTATTCCCTGGTAAGGTTTGTTTTCATTTTTTTTATTTTGACTCGACTTTGATTTAGCCTCTTCTAAAACTCTCTCATCATCTATGTCATTCTCTTTATTGTAGATTGCTTTAAGTTTGGGTATTATTTGACTCAAAGATATACTTCCATAGCCTAGAGCTGAATATAAATCATCAATACAGCTTATGCTCATCTTCGATATAATAGAATTTAACCAATCATCACTCAATAGCTCATTAGGTTTATATCCTAATCGTTTTATTTCCTTTTCAAGCATTTCTTTACCACGAATTATATTTACATCTCTTTCCTTTATCTTAAAGAATTGTCTTATCTTGTTTTTAGCTTGTGTACTTTTTACTATCTTTAGCCAATCTCTACTTGGCCCACTACTATTTTTAGATGTCAGCGCTTCTACAATATTTCCATTTTGAAGTCTATAGTTTAAAGGTACAATTCTTCCATCAACCTTTGCTCCTACACATTTATCTCCTACTTCACTATGAACTCTATAAGCAAAGTCAATAGGTGTTGATCCTTCTGGAAGATTTATAACATCTCCCCTAGGAGTAAATACAAAAACCTCATCTGTAAAGAAATCTATCTTTAATGTTTCCATGAAATCTCTTGGATCGTTTAAATCAGACTGCCATTCTAAAAGTTGTCTTAGCCATGTAAGCTTATCATCAAAATTGTCAGCCTTCGTAGCCCCTTCTTTGTATTTCCAATGTGCAGCTATCCCATATTCAGCCGTCTTATGCATTTCCCAAGTCCTTATTTGAACTTCAAAGGTTTCTCCTCTTGGTCCTATTACAGTAGTATGAATAGACTGGTACATATTTGGTTTGGGCATAGCTATATAGTCTTTAAATCTACCCGGAATAGGTTTCCAGAGGCTATGAACTATACCTAATACTTCATAACAATCTTTTATATCGTTTACTATCACCCTTATAGCTGTTAAATCAAATATTTGTTCAAAGGCCTTTTTTTCATAAATCATCTTTTTATATATGCTATAGAAATTCTTTGGCCTTCCACTAATATCATATTCGACATTTACTTTATCTAATTTTATCTTTAGAGTTTCTATAATGGACTTTATATACTCTTCTCTTTCTTCTCTTCTTTTTGAGACTCTTTCAACTAAGTCATAATAGTTATCAGAATCTAAATATCTAAGAGATAAGTCTTCTAATTCCCATTTAATTTTAGAGATACCAAGTCGATGTGCTAAAGGTGCGTAAATTTCTAAGGTTTCCAATGCTTTTTCTTTTCTTTTTTCATCACTCATATACTCTAATGTTCTCATATTGTGAAGTCTATCAGCCAGCTTTACTATGATAACTCTTATATCCTTAGCCATTGCAAGAACCATTTTCCTTAAATTTTCAGCTTGGTTTTCCTGCTTTGTTTTATATTGCAACTTTTTAAGCTTTGTAACACCTTCTACCAAATCAGCTATTTCAATACCAAACATCTCTGCTATTTGTTCATGGGTTGCTTGGGTATCTTCAATACTATCATGAAGAAGACCCGCTATTATAGTAGCAGTATCCATGTTTAAGTCTGCCAATATTACAGCTACATTAAACGGATGAATAAAGAACTTCTCACCTGAGTTTCTAAGTTGACCCTCATGAGACATTTGTGCAAAGCTATATGCTCTGATTACTAGTTCTAAATCAGCCTGTGGATTATATTGTTCTATTTTTAAAAGTAGTTTTTCTAACATTGGTTTCACCTTCTTTAGTTATTAAATTATTTGCACGCCCTAAAGCTTTGAATTATTACTTGTAAATTTGTATTACCTCTATATTCATTTATAGATGGGTAGTAAAGTATATCCAAACTAATGTTACTCTCTATACCCCTATATAGTTTATCCAATTTATCTTTGCCATAAGCATTTTCTATTATATCATCAAAATCATTTATATCACCAAAAAAAAGACCCTCTATTTTTCTATTACAGTTATCTGCTAGTATTAATTTAAGCACATTTTTATTTTTCCCCAATATAAAGGCCTTTTTGACGCTTATATTCTTATCTCCAAAAATTGGCTTGCTATTTCCTTTCCCAAAAGGCTCTAAAACACTTAATTCGTCCATTAACTTAAAACTAATATAATCTAATGGAAGTTGCATGTCAATATATTTTTTAGGTATTAGATCCTCTTCAGTCAAAATGGTGCTCTCATTTAATCTTTTTCTAAGTAAATCTATATTGGAAAAATCAAGGCTTAGTCCTGCTGCCATGGGATGTCCTCCAAATCTATTTAGTATGTCTTTACATTTTGATAGCTCTTCAAACATATTATATTCTTCAATAGATCTTCCAGATCCTTTAACTCCATCTTTTGCATCTGTTAATACAATCGTTGGCTTGTTTTCTCTCTCTTTTATTCTTCCAGCGATTATTCCGGCTATACTCTCATGAATATTTAAATCATACACCACTAGAACTTTATCATTTTGCATAGAATTATCTTTTATTATCTTATTAATCTTCTCTACTCCTGTATTTGTCATGCCTTTTCTTTCTTCATTGAGCCCTCGTAATTTTTCTGCCAACATTTTTGATTCGTCTTCACTTTCACTTAACAAAAGTTCTATGGCAAGTAAAGCTGAATCAAGCCTTCCCGATGCATTTATACTAGGCCCTATTACAAAACCCAGATGATATACTCCTATTTCTTTGTTTTCAATTCCCGATTCAATTATCAATGCATTTAAACCTATATTTTTTGTATTATTTAATAATTCTAGTCCTTTTTTTACTATTATTCTATTTTCATCTATTAAATCTACTACATCACAAACTGTAGCAATTGCAGCATATTCTAAAAATTCATAAACTTCTTTGCTTTGTATATTAAATAAGGAATATAAATGCTGATTAAATTTAAAAGCTATTCCAGCACCACACAACATTTTGAAAGGATAGTTACAGTCCTCCTGCTTTGGATTTATTACTGCATCTGCAGATATATGTATATATTCATTTTTCCCAGATTTATTTAAATTAAAAGGGACATCGTGATGATCTGTAACTATTACAGTCATTCCAAGTTCTTTAGCAAGTTTTATAGGCTCGATTGCAGCAATGCCATTGTCACATGTTAGCAAAGTAACTACTCCATCTTCTTTAGCTCTTCTTACTATATTGCTATTTATTCCATATCCGTCTTCAATTCTATCTGGCACTACATAATCGACATTTCCACCACATCTTTTTATACCTTTGTATAGAATATAAATGGAAATTACTCCATCTACATCATAATCTCCTACTATCCTTATTTTATCATTATTTAATATATTATTTCTTACTATTCTTACTCCCTTGTCCATATCCTTCATAAGAACGGGTAAATGCATTTTATCTAATTCAGGATTTAAATAGCTACTAATAAGCCTGTCCTCTGTTATTCCTCTATTGATAAGTATCTTAGATAAAAATTTAGATATCTTATGTTTTTTTATTATCTTTTCTAAATCTCCTGCCTTATTTCTAATAAACCATTTTTCCAATAAATTCACTCCAATAAAATAAAATTTAGATATAAATCTAATATCTAAATTCTATCACTTATATAGATTGATTTCTAGTTTTCATCTTTAATAATTGTATCTATTTTTATCGGATTATCATTTATCATATCACATTCTACATCCTTTTCACCTTCAGTAATTAGTTTTACTTCTTTACAAGATGAATTTGACGTTTTTATAGATAAATCTTTTATTTGCTTATCTTTCTCTTTTAGATGATCTTTTAATTCATTATTAGTCTGTGTCAGAGTTTCGACTTCATTCTTTAGTATTTTAATTTTTTTATTTTGCTTTAAATTTTTTACCCAGGAAAATATTGCAGCAACAACAGCACCAAATAAAGCGGAAATTAAAATAACTATAGCTTGAGACATCTCTACCTCGGTAAAAAATAAATCTATAAATACTTTGTCACTGTTACTAAGTGCAAATACAGCAATTATAGCTGCAAATATCAAACTAAGTATAAATCCTTTTTCCATGTTAACACCTCGTTTTCATAGTATTTTAATCTATTTACCCTGAATTACAAAATAAAAACTGCTATCTAGCAGTTTTTGTTTTGTAATTTGTAAGTTCATACAAAAGTGGTGATGCAACAAATAGCGAAGAATAGGTACCTGATATAACACCT
Organism: uncultured Tissierellaceae bacterium; assembly: GCA_964428475.1. Classification (GTDB taxonomy): domain Bacteria; phylum Bacillota; class Clostridia; order Tissierellales; family Tissierellaceae; genus JARICQ01. Next base: position 15,808 of record CAYRYO010000016.1, on the reverse strand, counting down.
ATCATAAGAGGTAATGCTAATATCTTGACATCTTCTACTCCCAATAAATAAATGATTAAAACTGCTACAAAAGTAGTCGCGGAAGTGTTTATAGTTCTTACTAATGATTTTTTAATACTATTATCTATAGTATTTTCTATTGCCTGTCTAGGATATAATTTCAACTCTTCTCTTATTCTATCAAAGATTACTATAGTATCATTTATTGAATATCCAACTACCGTTAATATGGCTGCAATAAATGCACTATTTACAGGAATTCTAAATATAGAATAAACTGACAACATAATAAGTATATCGTGAATTAAAGCTACTATAGCAGATAGCCCAAATCTCAACTCAAATCTCCAGCTAATATAAGCAAGCATTAATACTGTAGCTATTACGGTAGAAAGAAGAGCTTTGTTTTTTATTTCATCCCCCATTGTGGGGCCTACCTTTTCAGATTGAAAATTATCTTTATTTAAATCGTATTTTTCTACGAATTTATTTTGTATTTCTGTTACTTGGTTGTTCTTAAAGTCTTCAGTACTTTTAATCATTATTCCCTCTTTATTATCTCCTGCATGTACAACACTTGCATTTGTATCGTATTCATCCATTATTTCTCTAACTTCTTCTACACTAATAAACTTTTCCATATCTATTTGAATTAAAGTTCCACCAGTAAATTCTATGCCATAGTTTAAGCCATTTACAAAAAACATTACTAGTCCTACTAATATTATTGCAGATGAAATAATTGCATATTTTTTTCTACTCTTTATTATTTTCATATCTTCACCTCTTTAATTCCATATAATTTAGTGTTCTTTCCACCAGTTATCGCAACCATTAATCTTAGTAAGTATTTAGAAACAAATACTGCAGTAATCATAGATACTACTATCCCGAGTATAAGAGTTACTCCAAAGCCCTTTATTGGTCCTACTCCAAAGTAATAAAGTACTCCTCCTGCTATTAAAGTAGTGACATTTGCATCAATTACAGAAGTAAGTGCTCTTTTGTAACCAGTTTCTACCGATGTTCTTACGGTTTTTCCTATCCTTATTTCTTCTTTTATTCTTTCAAATATTACAACATTTGCATCTACTGCCATTCCTATTGACAGTATAAGTCCAGCAATACCAGGAAGTGTTAATTTTACACCTAAAACAGACATTGATAACAATACTATTAATGTATATATAACAAGTCCAATAGATGCTACTATACCAGGTACTCTATAAAATATAATCATAAAGGCAAATATAAGAAGTAGTGCTATCGCTCCTGCTTTAATGCTACTATCATAGGCCTTTAATCCCAATGTAGGTCCAATAGCAGATGTTTGAAGTTCCTCCATCTCAACTGGTAATGCCCCTCCTCTAATAAGAGTAGCAAGATGTGAAGCAGAATCCCAATCAAAATCCCCTGATATAACAGCTTTACCATCTGTTATAGCTCCTCCACCATCAGGTTCGTATTTAATAGCAGGTGCAGATATGATTTGATCATCCAATACTATATACAGTATCCTATCTGCACGATCTGCCTCTTGTGAAAGCCTCCCAGTAGCCTCAGCAAAACTTTGTGCTCCTTCTTTGTCAAATTCTAAACTAACTACTATTTCTTGTCCTCCTAATTGATCTTTAATTGCTTGTACTTCTGATCCCACTACATTTTTCCCTGTAACTACAACATTTTGATCAGGTTCTACAAACTGAAGTTGAGCAGTTTTTCCTATTAGATCAATAGCTTCTTGAGTATTTTCTATGCCTGCTAATTCAACTCTTATTCTGTTCCCACCTTCAATAAATATATTGGGTTCAGCTACCCCAAGGCTATCAACTCTTGTGTTTATAATTGCCTTTGATTGATCCATAAGCTTCTTTAATTCAGGACCTGTAGCATCTGTTTTTGCCTCTAAAACAACATATACTCCCCCTGCTAAATCAAGTCCTAAGTCGATTGATTCTTTAGCTGTCTTGATTTTGTAATCACCTATTTCTAACCCATTTAAAGCTACATAAGAAGCACTGCCCAATATAGCTAAAATTATGATTAAAATAATTATACTTTTAGATTTCATCTTTTGAAACCTCCTCTTCTTTTATCTTTGCTAAAATTGATATTGCGCATTCAATTCTCTTTTTTTCCATTTCGCAGCCTATTTTATAAGGTTTATTTAAATCATTATTTGCGTAATGTGAATTTGCATGACAACCACCACTACAATAAAATCTTGCCCAACAACTTCTGCAATCTTCTTTGCTATAGACATTAGCTCTTTTGAACCTATCTCTAAGCTCAGTATTCTCTATTCCTGTCCATATATCTCCTAGAGAAAATTCCTTTTCACCTACAAATTGATGGCATGGATATATTTCACCTTCTGGAGTAACTGCTACATATTCAGAACCCGCCCCACATCCAACAGCTCTTTTTATAATGCATGGTCCTTGTTCTAGATCTATCATAAAATGAAAAAATAAAAAATCCTTGTCTATCTTTTTGATATCTATATATTTCTTAGAAAATTTTTCATATTCCTTTAGCACATCCTCTAAATGTTCTTCTCTAAGTGCATAGTCCATTTCTTCAGGTGTAACTACTGGTTCAATTGATGTCTTTTTAAAGCCATTATTATAAAAGTGCATAATATCTTCAGAAAAGTCAATATTTTTATTTGTAAAGGTGCCTCTTATATAATAATCCTTTTCTCCTCTTTTATCCACCATTTTTTTTATTTTAGGCAAAATAATGTCATAACTGCCTTCCCCACTCACTGTACTTCTCATATAATCATTTACTTCTTTTCTTCCATCTATACTTAAAACTACATTATCCATATGCTTATTTATAAAATCTATCTTGTCATCATCTAATAAAACACCATTTGTAGTTATAGTAAATCTAAAATTCTTTTGATACTCTTTTTCAATTTGTCTTCCATAGTGAACCAGTTCCTTTACGACATCAAAATTCATTAAAGGCTCTCCACCAAAAAAATCAACTTCTAAATTTCTTCTATTTCCAGAATTTATTGCTAAAAACTCTAAAGCCCTTTTACCTACTTCAAGGCTCATTAGAGATCTTTCACCTTTAAAATTCCCCTGAGACGCAAAACAATATCTACATTTAAGATTACAATCATGTGCGATATGTAAACACATTGCCTTTATTATATTGTCTTCATTGTATTTAAATTCATCGATATTTATATCTTCAGAAAACAAAAGTCCATTTGATTGTAAAGTGTTTATTTCATGGAATACTTCTACTATATCTTCACCCTTATACTTGTCCTTTAATATCTCTTTTATTTCTTCTAATGAATCAGTTTTATAATAATCCAAAAGATCATAAGTTATTTCATCTATTACATGTACTGCTCCACTATTTACATCTAATACTATATAATTCTCATTCAAATAAAACTTATGTATACTTACATCTTTTTTCATTTTTGTTCCCCCATCGTTAATTTAACACAAATAAAAAGCAGTGGATAGACCACCACCCTTTACTTGTTTTATTTATTTTCACATTTTTGATTTCCAACTGTGCAGGAAGTTTTACATGCAGATTGACATGATGTTTGACATTCCCCACAACCGCCTTTAGCAATTGTATCTTTTAAATTTTTCCCTGATAATGTTTTTATATGTTTCATAGTTAGTCCCTCCTTTTAAGTATGATTACTGCAATAAATTATACCATACTCAGAGATAGATTAAAAGTTAAATTAAATTTAATCAAAAATTTATTCCTATCATTCCTCCTATTACTCCTATTACACTTGCTAATAATAATCTTGTAATAGAAAATACATCAAAAGATAAAGAATTTGAAAATAAAAGGTTTACTAAAAGTAAAATCAAATAATAAACTATACCTATTACTCCGCCAACTATAAACCCTTTTTCTTTGATATTTTTAGCACCATAAATACTGCCCGATGCTATGCTTAGTATCATTACTACAGTGTTTAATAATGGAATTTTGCTTTCACTAAGGCTTGTAAAAGTAAGCAATAGAGAAAAAATCAATATTAATACCAGAGTAATTGTATAAGCAAGTAATAAACTTTTAAGGGAGAATATTATTTTACCCTTATATTTTAACATATAAATCCCTCCTTGTATAATTAAATCTATTTTAATGAAGAAGGATTTATTACATAAAAAACTTCTTATGATTTCATAAGAAGTTTTTATGTTTAAAGTACTATTTGGTTGTATCAATGTTATCTTTGTTTATTACTGAACCTACTGACCATTTCATCATTTCAAGTTTTGTCTTTGTACTTCCTACTTCAAGAGTTATAAAGTCGTCTTTTACTACAGTTATCTTTGCTTTTATACCGCCTATAGTTACGACGTCATCTCCAACTCTTAAATTACTCCTCATTTCCTTAATTTGTTTTTCTTTTTTCCTTTGTGGTCTAATAGCAAATACATAAAATATTACCAAAAAACCTATTGGAAGTATTAATGCTTGTAATTGTTGCATGTATGTATCCCTCCTTTTCTATTTCTATTATACAACAAAATAATTATTTTTCATCTATTTTTTTAAATATAACCATATTTTTCATAAAATTCTCTTTTATATTCAAGAATTCTATCTTCTTTTATGGCATTTCTTATGTTTTCCATCAATCTTATTAAAAAATGTAAATTGTGAGTTGTAGCAAGTCTGGCACCTAATATTTCATTTACATTGAAAAGATGTCTTATATAAGCCCTCGAATAATTTTTACATGTATAGCAATCACATTCTGGGTCAAGTGGTGTGAAATCCTTTTTATATTTGGCATTTTTAATGACGAGTTTTCCTCTAGATGTAAGTACAGTTCCATTTCTACCTATTCTAGTAGGGAGTACACAATCCGCCATATCTATGCCTCTAATAACTGCTTCAAACAAGTAATCTGGAGTACCCACGCCCATTAGATATCTAGGCTTATCCTTTGGTAAAAATGGAGTTGTATACTCAAGTACATCACACATTAAATCCCTAGGCTCACCTACGCTAAGTCCTCCTACTGCATATCCAGGAAAGTCAAGTTCTATAAGTTCTTCTGCACTCTGTTTTCTAAGATCTTTATACATTCCACCTTGTACTATTCCAAATAATCCCTGTTTGTCCCACTCACTATGATATTCTTTACATCTTTTAGCCCATCTAGTAGTTCTCTCCATAGAATGTTTTACATATTGATATTCTGCAGGATATGGTGCACATTCATCAAAACACATCATAATATCCGATCCTAGTGCATTTTGAATTTCAATTGACTTTTCAGGACTTATAAAGTGTTTTGATCCATCGATATGAGATCTAAATTCTACACCTTCTTCTTCAATCTTTCGTAAATCTCCTAAACTAAATACCTGAAACCCTCCACTATCGGTAAGTATTGGCTTTTTCCAATTCATAAACTTATGCAATCCTCCAGCTTCTTTTACAAGTTCATGTCCAGGCTTAAGATATAAATGATAAGTATTACTCAAAATAATTTGTGCTCCCATATCCTCTAATTCTTCTGGTGTCATAGCCTTTACAGTTGCTATAGTACCCACAGGCATAAAAATTGGTGTTTCTATCTCTCCATGAGGAGTGCTTATCTTGCCAAGCCTTGCCATAGAGTCTTTTGATTGTTTTAAAAGTTCAAATTCTATTGCTGCCATACGTTTCCTCCTATCTACTTTATAAACATTGCATCACCAAAGCTAAAAAATCTATATTCTTCTTCTACTGCCTGTCTATATGCATTTAAAATTATTTCTTTAGATGAAAATGCACTTACAAGCATTAAAAGAGTTGATTCTGGTAAATGAAAATTAGTTATAAGATTATCTACTATTTTAAACGAATATCCTGGATATATAAATATATCTGTCCAGCCTGATCCAGCTTTTACTTTTCCATTACTAGCTAGAGTCTCCAGAGTTCTTGTGGAAGTTGTACCCACGGAAATTATCTTTCCTCCTTTTTCCTTTGTGATATTTATAATATCTGCATCTTTTTCAAGCAACTCATAATATTCACTATGCATATGGTGATCTAATATATTTTCAGCCTTTACAGGCCTAAATGTACCAAGCCCCACATGAAGTGTTAAATACACTATATTTATACCTTTGTTTTCTATAGCTTCTAATAAATCTTTTGTAAAATGAAGGCCTGCTGTCGGTGCTGCTGCAGAACCTATATTTTTAGAATAAACAGTTTGGTATCTTTCTCCATCATCTAGTTTTTCAGTTATATATGGTGGAAGAGGCATTTCTCCAAGCTCATCTAGTATTTCTTCAAAAATACCCTTGTATTCAAATTCTATTATTCTAGTACCTTCTTCTTTTTCTATAGATAGAATTTCTCCTTTTAAAATCCCTCCTCCAAATTCCAAGGTATGCCCTGGCCTAGCCTTTTTACCTGGTTTAACCAAGCATTCCCATCTATCCTGCTCATTTCTTTTGAGAAGTAATATCTCTACTCTTTCTTCTTTACCTACCCTATTCCCAAAAATTCTAGCAGGAATTACTCGAGTATCATTTAGTACAAGACAGTCCCCTTTTTTTAAATAGTTTATTATATCTTTAAACTTTTTATTTGTTATTTCTCCTGTTTTCTTATCTAATATCATCAGATTTGATTGTTCCCTATTATCTAGGGGGTGCTGAGCTATCAATCTATCTGGTAAATCGTAATAAAAATCTTTAGTCTTCATATCTTCATCCTTTTTCCTTATTTTATAATATATCTATTCCAGCGTAGTAAAACTTGAGTATCTCTTTGAAATCATATCCAAGCTCGGCCATTCTCTTTGCTCCATATTGACTCATACCTACCCCGTGACCAAAACCTTTTCCTTCTATAGTTATTTTTGAACCATAGTTGTTTTGTTGGTATTGTTCAATATCTAAATCCAAAGATTCAACTTTATTCATACTCATAGCCCTATTTGAACTAGCAGAGATTTGCCTTCTTCCATACTTATCTATTATTGCGACCTTTTTTATATCCAAAGAAACTATATTTTTATTCGCATCTATTACATATACATATTTACTTTTAATAGTATTATCCGCTATTCCTACACCCTGTATGCTAAAATTTGTACTTTTTAAATCCATATTTCCGACTATATTTCTAAATGTAGAACTTTTTACTTCTTCGTTCCCTAAACTTCCTTTTAATAGCAAGCTTTCTACATTCCCATTTTGAGACATTTTAGACACTTCTACTATTTCTAAAACTCCTATATTTATACCATTTGAAACTAATCTATTGTTTAAATCATTTATATCTATAGAAATACTCCAGCTACTATAAGGCGATTCAGCTGAAAAGTCATCTTTTACAGCTTTAAGATAAGGATAATCACCGCCCCATACATCTTTACTATCATTTGTATATCCACCACTACTAGAGTGATACTGTGCATCTATTGTTTGCCCATCATAAAAAGCAAGTATACCTCTAGTTTCATCTACAGCTGTGGTAGTTGAAGGTTTTTCTCCATCATATCCTAGATAAACTTGACAATGAGTAGTGTCACATAAATTGCAGCCATCATTTTTATGTTTATCCATATTGTGAATCGCGTAGGTTCTTGCAGCTACAGCTTGAGCCTTTAAAGCCTCTGGCGGGAAATTAGAGGGCATTTCTCTTGGGACTAACCCATATAAGTATTCTTCTATCCCAATATGGTTTATAACTCTAATTATGCCTCCTGTATTACTTAAATTCAAATATCCCCTATATCTATCTTTTTCTATTTTTATTAAATTCTCTTGAGATCCATTCCCATACAATAAATATGTATTATCACCAGGAAGTGTAAAAATCACATCTTTATTTGTATCAATCAAAGAAATATCTCCATTCCCGTTTAAAGTACAATTTATTTTTTCCTCATTTATTATATATATTGGATTTAACTTGTCATTTTCTTCATAGATTAAAAAGCCCATAGTGCTTTCTAAGTTGATGCTATGATTATTATTCAGTGGTTTAGATAATTTAATATTTATATAATTCATTTCATCCATAATTCCATAAGAAATATCACCTTTAAATAAAACTATTACAAGCATTAGCATAGCAATAGAATAGAATTTCTTTTTCATCACTTGCCTCCCTTTTGATTTAGTTTTCTACATAAGGAATTTTTAAATGTTCATATGCTATTTTAGAAACTACTCTACCCCTAGGAGTTCTGTTTAAAAATCCAATCTGCAGTAGATAAGGTTCATATACATCCTCTATAGTTACTCTTTCTTCTCCTGTTGCGGCTGAAAGAGTATCGACACCGACAGGTCCACCACCAAAGTTTTTTATTAAAGTAGTTAATATTCTCCTATCTACACTATCTAAACCAAGTTCATCTATCTCTAATATTTTAAGTCCTTCTTTTGCCACATCTAATGTAATAATTCCATCTGCTATTACTTGAGCGTAATCTCTTACTCTTTTTAATAATCTATTTGCAATTCTAGGAGTACCTCTAGATCGTCTAGCAATTTCAAGAGCTCCCCCTTCCTCTATCTCTATATTTAATATTCTAGAAGACCTTATTATTATCTTTCTCAAGCTTTCCATATCATAAAGTTCAAGATTCAACATTACTCCAAATCGATCTCTAAGAGGAGATGACAAAAGTCCAGCACGGGTTGTAGCACCAATAAGCGTAAACTTAGATAAATCGAGTCTTACTGATCTTGCTGATGGTCCTTTTCCTATTATTATGTCAAGTGCAAAATCTTCCATTGCAGGATATAGTATTTCTTCTACAGTTCTGTTAATTCTATGTATCTCATCTATAAATAAAACATCACCTTCACTTAAATTAGTCAATATGCTTGCTAAATCTCCTGGTCTCTCTATGGCAGGTCCTGAAGTTATCCTTATATTTACTCCCATTTCATTGGCAATGATATTTGCTAGAGTTGTCTTTCCTAGACCTGGTGGTCCAAATAAAAGCACATGATCTAGAGATTCTGCTCTTCCCTTTGCAGCTTTTATAAATATATTGAGTTTTTCCTTAACCTTTTTTTGCCCTATATACTCACCTATCCACTTTGGTCTCAAATTTATTTCATTTTCTAAATCCTCATATCTCAAGCTTTCGGCAACTATTCTTTCTTTTTCCTCTTTCATATCTTCACCTTCTTAGTTTTTTGATAGTTTTTTTAAAGTATGCCTGATGATTTCTTCAATTGCAAGCTTCGAAGTATCAATACCTCTAAGAGCTTTTTCAATCTCAAATCTACTGTAGCCAAGGGACATAAGTCCATTTACTGCCTCCTCGTATTCACCTACATTGAATTCAGTTTCAATATTTTCATCCATATAGTCATTAACTTCTATTTTATCTTTTAATTCTAGTATCATTCTCTCAGCAGTTTTCTTTCCTACACCTGGCGCCTTACATAAAATAGTGAGGTTTTTTTCAAATATAGCTTTTTTTATTTGATTTGGAGTTAATGATGACAATATACCTATTGCTACCTTTGGTCCAATCTTCGAAACTGTAATTAATAGCTTGAAAATATTTATTTCCTCTTCGTCCAAAAATCCATATAATGAAACACCATCTTCTCTTAAATTATAATATGTATAAATCATTATATCCTTCATACCCATTTCGAGCTTTATAGAAGAATTATTTGATGTGAAAATCTTATATCCTATTCCATTGTTATCTATTACTATATAATTTTCTTTTATCCATCTAATATCACCTGTTATATATTCATACAATAATATCACCCTTTTTACTTATTTCATCCTAAACTCTTCCTTAAACTTTATCCCTGCAGAATGACATATAGCAACTGCCAAAGCATCAGCTACATCATCAGGTTTTGGGATTTCTTTTAAATTCAAAAGCATCTTGACCATTTCCTGAACTTGATTTTTATCTGCTCTTCCATATCCTACCACAGCTTGCTTTATCTGTAGTGGTGTGTATTCATATATTTCAAGTCCCTTATTTACAGCCGCAAGTATTTCTACACCTCTTGCTTGTCCGACTTTTATAGCTGTCTTCACATTTTTATTGAAAAATAGTTCTTCAATTGCTAAATCATGTGGTTTGTACTTATCTATTATCTCTATCAATCTATTGTAAATAGTTTTTATTCTATTTGGAAATAATTCTGTTGACTTAGTTGTTATACATCCATAGTCGATAGCTTTAACATTATTTCCATTGCATTCAATTATACTATATCCTACTATAGCAATTCCTGGATCAATTCCGAGTACAATCATCTTACATCTCCTTTTCAAAGCATATAATATTATTGTATCATATAATGAACAAAAAACTAAGTTAGAATTTCTAACTTAGTTAACTAATGAAGTTTTCTAAAACATTAGAAAGTTCTTCTTCACTATCTACTACTATCCCTTCTTTTAACCTATCTTGGTCTACTTTCATTAAAAGAGATATTGGGTAATCACTAAATATTTTATCTAAAACTCTTTCGCCATCATCATCTATTTTAAATATAGCTATTTTACCTTCATATTCTCCAACTATGTAATGATCCTTGCATAGTTGGTTTTTATTTATTCCCACTGTGATTCTTGAAGATGAAAAGGAAATTAGTTTTTGATTTGGATAATTTTCTTCTAAATAGTATTCAAATTGACTCCTACTCATATTTACATATTCTTCATTTGCCTTTTTTATCTTAGTTTCAATATGTCCACAAGAAGTATAGTAAATACGTTCTTCAATAAATGTATTTGGAGAAATTACCTTTTCTTCTGTAATTATTTTAATATCAGGAGAATCTTCTTGAGAATATTCTCCCTCTTTAGTATTTCTATCTGCCATATTAATATTTTGTTGCATCAACTGATATCCCATTATAAAACTTATAAAAAATAAAATCACTGAAACAAGAAATATAGGTAAAAACTTTTCTCTCTTCATAACAATATCCCTCCATACTTATCTATAGAAGGATATTATAACCAAATTATAGAAATTTATACCTTATTTGTATCTTTTCAAAACTCTATCATTTAGACCATACCAATATGCATCTTTATATAATTTAAGACAATTTTTAAATACAACCTTAATTGTTTCTTTGTATATATTGTTTAATTCTTTGATATTAAGTAAATCTTCATCTTCAGTAAAGTTATGTGGATCTGAATCATAATTTATAGTCAATTGTTTGTCCAAATAATTATTTAAATTAAATACTTTGAATTTAAATATACTACTTGAATATTCTAATATAGTACTATATAAGAAATTTTTATTTTTCTCTGTCTTTTCAATTTCAACAAAAATTTTTGATTTAACTGATTTGACTTCTTTTAAATTAGTTCCAAAATGATACAAATATTTCATATTGTACAAATCTTCCATTTGATTGTTTATAAGCATTACTTTTTCTAATTTATTAACCCAATAATTATTATAATACCCTTTTTTATACCCTTCTAAATATATAAATAATTCTAATCTGTTTATATCTTCATGAAGTAGTTGTCCCAAACTTAAGGAAATAAAGTGTTTGTCTTTTCTGTTACTTAAGTATCTATTGATTCTCTTTTTTAATTTGCTTGTAGTTATGTATCTAGGACATATATTTGTTATATCCTCTTCTAAGTCAAATAGGTTCAGTAGAATATGTATACAGTTTATATCATTTTTATATAAAAACTTATTTATTAACCCGTCGTAAATAATTGAAATATCGTTATCTACTATAGCCATATAACTACCTCCCTTTTTAGCATTATTAACAATATATGTAAAAGTTAATCATTTTTATTTATTTTTTTGTGACAATATTAATTATTATACTACATATTTCCCTAAAATTGTTTAACAATATATAATAGTTTTCTTACAAATATTTAATATATGTAAAAGTTCTATCTAGTTAGTAAATTTATTATCTGATCATAGTCTGCGTTTGGTGAAATATTAAATGTTCCATACGCGAATTTTTTATCCATCTCTTTTTCTTCTACTGCTAAAATAAATTCTTCTTCATCTTCTATTAATCCCAATTTTAAAAGTTTGTTTGCGATGTTTTTTAATGTATCCCCTTCAATAATTCTTATTTGTATGAAATTTCCTATTATTTGTTCCTCTGAATCATAACTTTCTTCTATTTCGTCAGTTTTTTCTTGTGTCTGTTCATTATCTTCTGTGATATGTTCATCTTCTTTAAATAGTATTTTTTCTTTTATACTTACGTATCCTAATTCTTGAGCTCTACTAATAATATCTTCATCACTTAAATTTACATACTCTATCTCTGGAAAAATGCCGTAAAGAATATTAGATAAAGTCATTCCAATTCCTAAACCTAAAATTAAATAAACTATCTTTATATTTTTCATTTTATCTCCTTAAGTTTTATTATTTAAATCAATGATAGTAAAATTGAAAACTAACTATTTGCTGTTCATTATCTATATAATAGTTATAGCCCTTCAACATTATCTGTTCATAATTTGTATACCCTATTTCCTCAATAATTTTATTTAAATCTAAATCCTCATTTAGATTTAAAATCTTTAATGAATATTCAGGTACTCTCTTTAAAAGTTCGTTTTTAAGTTTATATTTAAATTCTTCTTCCCCATTCACGATAAGATTATTGTATTTATAGTAATTATATTTTGTGCCCTTTGCTTCTGGATAATCAGTTTTATCCCAATTGTGAGTTTTTTCTATTTGTTCATCATTTAAATTAAAAAAATTGTACCTTATTAAATGACTTCCATCCCCCATTATAGGATCATTCCAAGTTGAATCTATATGATAGTATTCACCTTCAATATTTACAAGATTCCAAGCATGATTTTCTCCCCTTGAACTTCCTATTACTATCATAGATTCAATGCCAGTAGCGTCTAGTAAATATTTCATAGCTTTAGCATAACTTTCGCACACTCCTACACCTAAGACCAATATTCCATATGTAGAATATGACTCTGCTGGAACTTCGCCTTTAGTAAACAATCTAGTATCATATTGTCCATTTTCTACAATATAATCGTGTATAGAAATCACCTTCTCATAATCAGACATAGTTTTTTTGATATTTCCTTGAATAAATTCATCTTTTTTATCTTTTACTTCCGTTTGATGTCTTTTAATATCTTCAGTAGGTTTAGAATAGCTAATTTTTATATTCCCAAATGAATATTCTGCACCTTTATAATACATCACTTCTGGATTTCTATAGCTAATCATTTCTAAAGTAGAAAATATCTTACTCGCTTCTATAAATAAAGATGATAAATCCATATTAATTTTTGTATCTCCATCTAGCAAAGCTTTTTCTAGCTTATTATATAATTTTTTTGAATTTACATCATCTTCGTATTCAGTTTTATTATAAGGAACACTGGCATTATAATTAATTATAAGATTTTGATTTTTTTTATTATAAAAAAAACATGCAAATACTATCAAAACTAAAATTAATTCTAAAAAGAAAATTTTTATATATTTCTTCAATTTAATTCAACTCCCCTTATAGTATATAATAAAAATAACATCTATCCAACTAAAAAAACAAACCCGTACAGGTTTGTTTTAAATAATCTTAAAATTGAAATGCAAAATGCCCATGAATCTCCTCTGAATACGCTGCTATAGTATCTAATATAAATCTTGTAATTTTCACATTAATTGATACAGCAAAGTCTAAGTCTACATCGTATCCCAGTTTTAAAGAATATTCTTCTACTACCTTGTTTATATATTCTTTTATTTTAATTTGTACATCTCTAGGATTTATATCGTAAATATCAAGATCTTCTATGCTTATTTTATTGCTTTTAAAATTATGATTAGGTGCAATAAAATCTAGTTTTTTTTCATATTTAACATGTTTTTTCATATTACCATAAAATGTCCATCTATTAGCATGTGGTAAACACACATAATCACTTAAGTAATGTGAGATAACTCCTATTTTATTGCTTAAAATTTTAATAGATATCGGATCCAGCTTATCATTAAAATCTAAAAACCTACTAATAAATATCACTTTCATTATTTCTTTTGATATAAAATTCAAACTTTCATTTTTATAATGTCTAATAAGTCTGTAATGTGGAAGAATATCTGGAGAAATGGATCCCCACTCTAATTTATTTTTATCTAGTCTCAAATCATAATCATCATATATGTTATCATATATATTGCTAGCAATTATTTTGTGTGTATCTGCAAATATTTTAAACACCCCATTTTAATTTTATTCCGTTCCTATACATTTTAATAATACATCAATACTCTTATTATGTCAACTATTAATATATTTAAGCATTCTTAAATAATTATCTATTCATTAGTGTATATTGATAATTATTTTGTTTGATTTTATAGTAAAAATATATTATTTTTCTTGCATTCTTCAATTATATTTTCAGTCCATACGGATACTTGTACTTCTCCAATATGCCTTTTTTCTAAAAAATACATACAAATTCTTGATTGTCCTATTCCGCCTCCTATAGTATATGGAAGTTCATCATTTAAAAGCATTTTGTGATATTGAAGGCTCTTTCTATCTTCTGCATCTGCTATTTTTAATTGTTCTTCCAATGCTTTCCTATCTACTCTAATGCCCATACTTGAAAGTTCTAATGCGGATCCAGCTATAGGATTCCAAAATATAATATCTCCATTTAATTCCCAGTCATCATAATCGGGAGATCTAGTTCCATGTGGCTTACCTGAATTTAACTTATGTCCAATCTTCATTATAAATACTGCTTTATTTTCTTCAGTAATTAAATGTTCCCTTTCCTCAGCAGATTTATCTGGATATAAATCTTCTAGTTCTTGACTAGTAATAAAGAAAATTTCATCTGGTAACTTTTTTGTAAAACTTCCTGGATACATGCTATTTATATAATCTTCTGTTTTTTTAAATACAGTATATATTTCTCTAACAGTTTTAAACAAGTATTCTTTGTTTCTATTTTCAATTCCAATTACCTTTTCCCAGTCCCATTGGTCGACATATAATGAATGTGTAGGATCGAGTATTTCATCTGGTCTTATAGCATCCATATCTGTATACAGCCCTTCTCCTATGCCAAATCCATATCCTTTAAGTGCAAGTCTTTTCCATTTAGCCAATGACTGTACTATCTCTATATCTTCATTGTATTTCCTCATCTTAAAGCTAACTGCTTTTTCTACTCCTGAAAGATTGTCATTTAATCCACTCTCAGGTTTTACAAATAATGGTGCAGATACTCTCATTAGATTTAATTTATCAGAGAGTTTTCTTTCAAAAAAATCTTTAATTAGCTTTATTGCAACTTGCGTTTCTCTAAGTTTAACTTGTACCACTTTTATCCCTCCTGCTTTTTTTAAAAAACCCTCTGTCTTAAAGGACAAAGGGTTTAAATCTGTTAAATCAAAATAATTATATTATATCTTATTATAGTAGTCAAGCAAATTATCGTCTATATACTATTATAAGATGAATTCGCATTAGTAATTAGAGAATATATTAAAAGAAACCTTACAATTTAGTAATTGTAAGGTTAATAATTGGCGTACCCTGAGGGAGTCGAACCCCCGACCTTCTGGTTCGTAGCCAGACACTCTATCCAGCTGAGCTAAGGGTGTATATGGAGCGGGTGAAGGGGATCGAACCCTCGCAACCAGCTTGGAAGGCTGGGGCTCTACCACTGAGCTACACCCGCAAGATATTATAAAAAATAAAATGAAAACTTCATATGTAAGTTAGGTCATAATGGAGCGGAAGACGAGATTCGAACTCGCGACCCCCGCCTTGGCAAGGCGATGCTC